>CBDVDJ010000008.1:0-15786 GCA_965372695.1 uncultured bacterium | reverse complement strand
CCCGGCCGGTGTGATGCCGGAACGTCCGTATACAAATGAAGAACTCCTGACATACCTCGAGCACGGCCGCCGGAAGTGCCACGCGCGGATCGAGGCCCTGACGGACGAGTCGGCGAGCCGGCGGTTCGTGATCGGGCGCGTCGACCTCACCGTGGCGGAACTGCTCCTCTATAATATGCGCCACGTCCAGCACGGCGCCGCCCAGCTCAACCTCATCCTCCGCCGCGAGGCCGCCGATGCCCCGCGCTGGATCATCGAGGAGCGCGGCGACCGGGAGAACGGAGACTGACATGACCCGGATCAGCGGATTTCACCAGGACGAAGAGGGCTTCTGGGTCGCAGACCTGGAGTGCGGCCACACCCAGCACATGCGTCACAACCCCCCGTGGCGCGAGCGCGCCTGGGTAACGACGGAATCAGGGAGGTCCTCAAAAATCGGCGAGGACATCGAGTGCCGCGAGTGTTCGGGGCTCGCCGTCTATCGCCTCGAAAAATCCGCCGATGTGCCCGGGATCCGGATGGTCAACGAACTAGCCTTCGGACAACCCGAAGAGGCCGATATCGTCGACCGGTTGAGAGAATCCTGCGACGACCTGCTTTCCCTCGTCGCCATTCGCAAAAAGAGGCTCGTCGGTCACATCCTCTTCAGTCCGGTAACTCTCGAAACCGGCGACAAGGTCATCACGGGAATGGGGCTCGCTCCGATGGCCGTCCTCCCCGGATACCAGCGGAAGGGAATTGGGTCGGTCCTCGTACGCGCCGGACTCGCCCTCCTCTTTCACGAGCGGCAGTGTCCGTTCGTCGTCGTACTCGGTCACCCCGGGTACTACCCGCGCTTCGGCTTCGAACCCGCGTCGAAATACGGGGTCAAATGCCAGTGGGAAGGCATCCCCGACGAGGCGTTCATGATCCGGGTCCAGGACGGCTCCGATACGGGAGGACTGTCGGGCGTCGCCCGTTACCGGGACTAATTCGAGGCGTAGGTGTAGGCGCCGGCCGCCCCCCTCGGGGGGGCGGCAAATGTCCGCGTAACCCCGAACCGCTGATAGAGATAATGGGCCACGGCCTCCCGGCTCGGGGCCATCCGAAAGTGTTCTGGTGGCGGTTAAAATAGAGGATAGCCTAAGTGCCTGTTTTACTGGTATTATGGAGCAAGAACGACAATAGCCGGTAACCATCCCGAACCAGGTGACATCTATGGAAATCACCGAAGTAAAAGTTACCCTTGTAGACGACCCCAAGCTCAAGGCGTTCGCCACGATCACCATCGACGGCGAGTTTGTAGTCCGGGGACTCAAGATCATCAACGGACGGACGGGCACCTTCATTGCGATGCCGGCGCGCAAGCTCGCGGACGGCAGCTGGCAGGACATCGCCCACCCGATCAACGCCGAAACAAGGATAACTCTAGAGCGCGCGGTTCTTTCGGTGTTCCGCGACGAATGCGGCAAGGCCAGCCAGGAAACCGGCGACGATCCCGGTATCGAATCGACCGGCTGATCGAATCAGTGCCCCCTGGCGACAACAGATTCCCGCGTTCGGAGCTCCACTCTGTTGCTCTCGCATGACCGATCAAATCCAGACGCTTATCGGCGAATGGGACGGTGAAAATGTCATCGTCCGGTTCGACCGTCCCACCGGGGCGTGGATCGTCATCGCGATTCACTCGTCCCGCCTCGGTCCCGCCACCGGCGGTACCCGGATGCAGTCCTACCGCGACCTCGAGTCGGCCCTGGGCGACGCGCTCCGGCTGGCCGAGGGCATGACGTACAAATACGCGGTGCCGGGGATGGCGCGTGGCGGCGGCAAGGCCGTCATCCACCTCCCACGCCGGCTCAACCCGGATGAACGGGCGGGACTGCTTCGCCGTTACGGCGAGCTGCTGCAGCGTCTCGGCGGCTACTTCCAGACCGGCCCCGACGTGGGGACATCGCCGGACGACATGAACCTCATCGCCGAGACCGGCTCCCCTTATGTATTCTGCCGCACACCGGCCGCCGGCGGGGCGGGCTCATCCGGCCCACTCACGGCGCTGACCGTTTTTACCGGCATCGAAGTCGCCTGCGAACACGTCTTCGGCGATCGCTCGCTCGAGGGGCGCGTGGTCCTGGTGCAGGGAGTGGGCAGCGTGGGCGGAAACCTCATTCCGCGCCTCCGCGCGGCGGGCGCGAGGGTGATATTCAGCGACGTCGACGAAGCGCTGATCCGGCGCTATCAGCAGGAGCAGGGACTCGAATTCGTCACCGGCGAAGAAGTGTACGCGACGCCGTGCGATATTTTCTCCCCCTGCGCCCTCGGCGGCGTCCTCAACGCGGGTACGGTTCCGCTGCTCGAGTGCCGCGCGGTGGCCGGTGGCGCCAACAACCAGATCGACGGCGCCGGAATGATCGAGGCGCTCCGTGACAAGGGTATCCTCTATCTGCCCGATTTTGTCGTCAACGTGGGGGGAGCGATGGGGATCACCGGCATCGAGGCGATGGGCTGGACCCGGGAGGAAGCGCGCAAGCGCGTTGTCGACAGCGTGCGCGACGCCCTGCGCCGGATACTCGCGCTTGCCGGGGACGAAAACATGACGACGGAGGCCGCCGCGCGCCGTATCGCGGAAATGCGCTTGTCTGACGGGGGTGTTGAACACGATATTAGAAGGGACGCCTGATACCGCATCTACACCGGAAAGAGACTGATATGTCGAAAACTGCTCCGTTACTCATACTCGCCCTCGCCCTCGCGATCACCGCCGCCTGCTCTGAAGACACCGTGCCAACGGACAACCGGGCGAGTGTCTATTTCGAGAAAGACTCGCTGATCACGACCGAGTCGGTCTTCGTAACACTGAAGGACGGCGAAAATATATGGGACTTCAAGCCGGCAAATTTCCGGCAGAGCGACACGGATAACCTTCTCTACCTCGGGCCCGAAGTCCAGACGACCGACTCCGGATCGCTGCTCATGGAATTGAGCCTGTTTACCCCGAGCGGAGTGTCGATCGCATCGGGCTCCATCAAGGTGCCGATGAGCCCGAACTGGCGCTGGTCCTTCGGTATATTCCACGCGGCCACCGACACTCCGATCGGTTGTGACGACTGCTTTGGCTCGAGCACTTTCGAGATCGAGATACCGGGCCACGAAGACGAACGGATATTCGTCGTCACGCGCGGCAAGGGTCCATGACAGGACAATCACCCGACAGCGTGCTGACTGTTTCCAGGCGCACACTCAAGATCCTCTCCGCCGTCGTGTGGTACATCGGCGGAATCATGCTGGTGAGAAAGTCCATCATCCTGCTCTTCGAGGCGCAGTCCCTGCGCCCGGGGTCGGGGTGGATCGTGTTCGCCGTCGCCGTCGGTATCACCGTCGGTATCGTCAAGGAGATGTTCATCTTTCGCAGGAGCTGCCGCAGGAACCTGGCGAGGATCGACGCGCTGGAGACGC
Source organism: uncultured bacterium (assembly GCA_965372695.1). Classification (GTDB taxonomy): domain Bacteria; phylum Krumholzibacteriota; class Krumholzibacteriia; order WVZY01; family JAKEHA01; genus CBDUWU01. The sequence continues at coordinate 12,354 of CBDVDJ010000008.1, read as the reverse complement.
CGCGGGTCTGGCTGTTTTTTCGTCCGTGGTTCTTCTTCTTTCTCTTTCTCATGATCGCGACGGGGGTGACGTTGTCAAAAACGGCGCACGGGAACTTCCCGTTCCTCATCGGAGTGGCGACACTCGATATCACGATCGGCACCGCCCTTCTGTCGAGCAGCATCGTGTTCTGGAAACAGAGATTCCTGGAGACAACATGAAATCAGACGTATCCGAATATCTTCGCCCGACCCCGACGGTCGACAGTGACCACCCGGACGTCGTGCGCTGGGCCGCAGCCAAGGCCGGCGCCTCCGCCGACGAAGCCGAAAGGGCCGTCAACCTGTTCTACGCCGTGCGTGACGGGTTTCGCTACGACCCCTACCGGGTCGAATTGACGGTCGAGGGGGTCAGGGCGAGCACGACGCTCGCGCGCGGGCGCGGGTGGTGCGTGCCCAAGGCGGCGCTCCTCGCCGCCGTATGCAGGGCCCAGGGGATAGCGGCCCGGCTCGGCTACGCCGACGTCCGCAACCACCTCTCCACCGAACGCATGCGCCGCTACATGAAAACCGACGTGTTTTACTGGCACGGCTACACGTCGATCCACCTCGGCGGGCGATGGCTCAAGGTCACGCCGGCATTCAACATCCAGCTGTGCGAAAGGTTCGGGTTGAAGCCGCTGGAGTTCGACGGACAGAGCGACGCGCTATTTCATCCGGTCGACCTAACGGGCAACCGCCACATGGACTACCTCAACGATCGGGGCGAGTACGCCGACGTCCCCGTCGAGGAGATCGCGGAGACGTTCCGCAGCGAGTACTCCGCCGACATCAACTGGGATGACGTCGACTTCGACAGGGATGTCGACAGGGAAAAGAAATAAACTACCAACGACAAACAGAAACCACGGAGGAACACATGGGAACCATCGACTATGGGGCCGAGCAGGCGGTAAAGAACTGCGTCCGCGTGCAGCCGGGCGAGAAGACCGTCATCATCACCGACCACGGCGCCGCGCATATCGCCGCCGACATCGCCCGGCATGCCGAGTCTATATCGCCGGGGAACATCCGCACGTTCGTCATGGAAGACTACGGCGAGAGGCCGGACGACGGCAGCAACCCGATCGCGTTCCCCGAAGAAATCGGCGGCGAACTGGCCACGGCCGACGTCAGCTTTTACAGCGCCGCGGGCAAGAAGGGCGAGTTGAAGAGCTTTCGCATCCCGATGCTGGAAGTGATCGAGGCGAACAAAAAGCTCCGCCACGCCCACATGCCGGGAATCGACGACCTGTTGATGACGACGGGGATGGCCGTCGACTACGCCGCCGTCCAGGAGATGTGCCGCAAGGTGTACGCCATCGCGTCGAAGGCCCGGAAGATCACCGTCACCAACCCCGCCGGTACCGACTTCACCGCCGAATTCAACCCCGACTGGAAATGGATCATCTCCGACGGTCTGATCACGACGGGCAAGTGGAGCAACCTCCCCGACGGCGAAGTGTTCACGTGCGTGAAGAGCATCGACAAGGGTGTGATCGTGGTCGACGGGAGCCTCGGTGACTTTTTCTGCCCGAAGTACGGCCTGATGGAGGCGTTTCCACTCACCATGGAGATCGAGGACTCGCGCGTGGTCAACGTGACCTGTGACAACGAGGAGCTGGCCGCGGAGTTTCGCGACTACATGAAGCAGGACGAGAACGCCAACCGCATCGGCGAATTCGCCATCGGCACCAACATCGGACTCGAGCGCCTCGTCGGCAACCTCCTCCAGGACGAGAAGTTTCCCGGGATCCACGTCGCCGTCGGTCACGGATACCCCGAGAAGACGGGGTCTGACTGGGCGAGTGACGCCCACTGCGACGCCGTTCTGAAGAACACGACGATCGTCGTCGACGGCGAGACCATCATGGACAACGGGACGTTCAGGATCTGATACTGATTCTTGCGCAAAGGGGGGTCCGGTGCCGGCTAAGAAACGCGTAGTCCTCGTTCACTGGAACGAAAAAGAGGCGGAGGACCGCTCGCGGCAGCTCCGGCGGGCCGGTTACGAGGTGGACTGTCACTGGCAGGAGGGTGGGGGAGAGACCATCCGGTCGGTGCCGAAGAATCCGCCGGACGCAGTCGTGATCGACCTCGGGCGGATCCCGTCGCACGGGCGCGCCACCGGCGTCTGGCTGCGGCAGCAGAAGGCCACCCGCCGGGTGCCCATTGTATTTGTCGAGGGCGCCCCCGACAAGACGCGCGCCACGCGCAAGCTCCTCCCCGACGCGGCATACACCGACTGGCGGCACATCCGCGGCGCGCTCCGCGAGTCGATCGCGAATCCGCCGTCAAGCCCCGTCGTACCCGGCACAATGGACGGGTACTCGGGCACTCCGCTGATCAAGAAACTCGGCATCAAACCCGGGTCCAGGCTTGCGCTCCTCGGGGCGCCGGCACGGTTCGACAAGACGCTCGGCAAACTCCCCGAAGGCGTCGTGGTGAAGACGGCGGCGCGCGGGCCCGCCGACGTGATAGTGCTCTTCGCCGGTTCCATGTCGGTCCTCCAGCGGCGGTTTCCCGCCGCGGTCCGGTCGATGGCCGACGGCGGCCGGCTCTGGATCGCCTGGCCGAAAAAGGCATCCGGCGTCGCCACCGACCTCACCCAGACGGCCGTCCGTCGCTACGGCCTGGACGCGGGTCTGGTGGACTACAAGATCAGCGCCATCGACGGCACGTGGTCGGGCCTGTGTTTCGCGCGCCGCGAGCGTTGACTATTGGCCTCCGGGGGGCTAATATACCCCTTATACACGCACAAATACCCGCTTGCGACTGTCATAAGACATACCCATAATCTACACAGGAGAAAAGGAAATGGATTTTCTGAAGGAACTCGGTATAGAGAGCGTCAACCCCGGCGCGTGCTCCGGAGAGGGGCAGTGGTCACCCGTCGAGGGTCGCGACCTGTTGACGTCTTACAACCCGACCACGGGCGAAGAGATCGCCAGCGTCGCTCAGGCGTCGTCGGAGGACTACGAAAAAGTGATGGCGGTGGCGACGGAGACGTTCAAGGAGTGGCGCATGATTCCCGCTCCCGCGCGCGGCCTGGTCGTCCGTGACCTCGGTGAGGCGCTGCGCGCCAAAAAGGAAGCGCTCGGCAAACTCGTCGCGCTCGAGATGGGCAAGATCGCCCAGGAAGGCTACGGCGAAGTTCAGGAAATGATCGACATCTGCGATTTCTCGCTCGGCCTGTCACGCCAGCTCTACGGATTGACGATGCACTCCGAGCGTCCGCAGCACCGGATGTACGAACAGTGGCACCCGTTCGGCGTCGTCGGCGTGATCTCGTCGTTCAACTTCCCCGTCGCCGTGTGGGCGTGGAACTCGGCGCTCGCCGCCGTCTGCGGCGACATCACGCTGTGGAAACCGTCTTCGCAGACGCCGCTCACGGCTGTCGCCGTCCAGAACATCTGCAACGACGTGATGAAGGCGAACAAACTCAAGGGTGTCTTCAGCCTGGTGATCGGCAAGGGCTCCGTCATCGGTGAGCAGCTGGTCAACGACCGGCGCATTCCGCTGGTCTCGGCGACGGGTTCGTGCCGGATGGGCTACCGCATCGGCAAAGTCGTCGGCGAACGCCTCGGCCGCACGATCCTCGAACTCGGCGGCAACAACGCGGTCATCATCGACGAAACGGCCGACGTCGACATGGCGATGCGCGCCGTGCTCTTCGGCGCCGTGGGGACGGCGGGTCAGCGGTGCACGAGTACCCGCAGGGTCTTCCTGCACAAGTCGATCGCCGGCGAGTTCACCGACAAGCTGATCGCCGCCTACAAGCAGGTCCGTATCGGCGACCCGCTCGACGAGAACACGCTGATGGGTCCGCTCGTCAACCAGGGGGCCGTCGACGACATGATGAACGCGCTCGACGCGGTCAAGAAGACCGGTGGCGAGATTCTCTACGGCGGCAAGGCGATCGACGGACCGGGATTCTTCGTCGAGCCGACGATCGTCAAGGCGCAGCACGATTGGGAAATCGTCCACGAGGAGACCTTTGCGCCGATTCTCTACCTGATCGAGTACGATGATTTCGACGACGCCCTCGCGTGGCACAACGAAGTCCCGCAAGGATTGTCTTCGTCGATCTTCACGACCAACGTGCTCCAATCCGAGCGCTTCCTCTCGCACGCCGGTTCCGACTGCGGAATCGCCAACGTCAACATCGGCACCTCGGGCGCCGAGATCGGCGGAGCATTCGGCGGCGAGAAGGAAACGGGTGGCGGCCGCGAGTCGGGCAGCGACGCGTGGAAGGCGTACATGCGCCGGCAGACCAACACGATCAACTGGTCGCGGGAGCTGCCGCTGGCACAGGGAATCAAGTTCGAATAACCGGCACGCCGGTTCGTTGTCATGTGAAGGGCCGCGGCATCCGCCGCGGCCTTTTGCGATCAGGAGTGGAGTTCGACGACGTCGCCGTCGGCGACCACGTGGTCCCTGCCCACCTGCTGTCCTTCGAATTTTCCGCTGCCCCAGACGCGGGCGAACTTGAGCGTCGCGGCGATATCGCGGTGGACGAGGCGCGCGACGTCCGACACGGAATCACCCTGGAACAAAGTGTAGGGCTTGTCTTTCTCGGGCAGCTTGCCGGGGGCCTTGGTGTACACGCGGATGATCTCGAGCCCTTCGAAGACGAGTCGCCCGATCCGGTCGAGCCCCTCGCCGGTCTCCGCCGAACACGTTATGGCGGGATACTTCGCGCCGACGAGTTCTTCGAGCAGTTCTATCTCTTCGGGGTCGGGGTCGAGGTCGCTCTTGTTGACGACGAGAAGCGTGGGCAGGAAAACCCGGAAGGGGTCATCCTCGTCCTCGTCGTCCGCGCCGGCGCTTTTCCGGGGGGGCGGTTGCGTCACGAGGCACGACGGGTCGAGGGTGCCGGGCCACGTCTCGACGAGGGAGATGCGCTTGTCGTCGAGTTTGTCCCTGATGGCGGCCACGTTTTCCACGCACCCGGGTATCTTGAGGTCGACGACGAGCAGGGCCGCATTGGCCTGCTGGAGCGCGTTGGGCATCCACGGTTCCATGAACTCGGCGTCGACGGGCGGCAGGTCGACGAGCTGGATCTGAATGTCCTGGTAGGGGAGCATTCCCGGCAGCGGCGCCTGGGTGCTGTGCGGGTACGGCCCCACCTCGGCGTGGGAGCCGGTGAGTGCGACGTGGATACTCGACTTGCCGGTATTGGGCGGGCCGACGAGCACGACCTGCGCGGCCCCGTCGGGCCGGACCGTGTGGGAGGGGCCGGTGCGGGCGGCGCCCTTTCTGGGGCCGGCGAGCTCCTCGGTCAGCTCCTTGATCCTCGACTTGATGTCGGCCTGGAGGTGTTCGGTCCCCTTGTGCTTGGGGACGGTCCGCAGCATCTCGCGCAGGCACTGGAGGCGCTCGGATGGCTCGCGCGCCTTTTGAAAGGCTTCTTTGGCCCTCTTGAATTCGGGCGTGACGTTGGTGGGCATTGGTCCGCTAACCTCCCTGCACCACGCATGATAGCACATCCCCCGCCCGACGGGTATATCGGGCATGCTGCTGGCCCGAGTATCTGCGGGTGGGAGACAGAGTCCAGACGAATGTATGGGATGTTGAGGGGCTTTATTCGCGGGTGTGAGGGTGATATGATGGGCGGGTTATCGCCGCGAGGCACAACCTATCTATCCATGGAGGGATCGTAATAATGAGATACATCATTTTACTGGGCGCGGTCGCGATCGCGTTTATGCTGACGGGGTCGAAGCAATCGACCAACCCCTTCTTCAGCGAATTCGACACGCCCTTCCAGGTGCCCCCGTTCGACGAGATTCAACTGGAGCACTACGGCGAGGCGTTCGAGGCCGGGATGAAGGCGCACGACCAGGAGATCGACGCGATCGCCGTCACGCGCGACCGGCCCACCTTCGAGAACACCATCGAGGCGCTCGAATACAGCGGCGCGATGCTCTCCAGGGTGAGCAACGTGTTCTTCTCGATGAATTCGTCGATGACGAACGAGGACATGCAGGCCATCGCCAAGGATGTCACTCCGAAGTTGTCCGCGCACTACGACGCGATCAACCTCAACGAGCACCTGTTCGCAAAAGTCCAGGCCGTCTATGAAGACAAGGCCAACCTCGACCTCACGCCCGAGCAGAACAAGTTGCTCGATGAATATTACAAAGGTTTCGTCCGGGGTGGCGCCAAGCTCGAGAAGGCCCAGAAAGAACGTTTCAAGGAAATCAACAAGCGCCTTTCCGTGCTCTCGCTCCAGTTCGGCGAAAATATCCTCAAAGAGACCAACAAGTACGAGCTGGTCATCGATAACGAGGCCGACCTGGCCGGGCTGCCCGACAACGCGATCGCCGGCGCCGCCGAAGCAGCGGCCGCAAAGGAATACGCAGGCAAGTGGGTGTTCACCCTCCACAAGCCCAGCATGATTCCGTTCATCCAGTACTCGGAAAAGCGCGAGCTGAGAGAAGAGATCTACAGGGCTTACACCGAACGCGGCAACCACAACGACGAGCTCGACAACAAGAAGATCGTCGCCGAGATGGTCGCGTTGCGCGCCGAGCGCGCCCAGCTGCTCGGGTTCGAGACCCACGCCGCCTACGTCCTCGACGACAACATGGCCAAAACTCCCGACAACGTCTACAAGCTCCTCCACCAGCTCTGGACCCCCGCGCTCGAGAGGGCCACGATGGAACTCATCGAGATGCAGGCGATCATCGACGCTGAAGGCGGGGGATTCAAGCTCCAGTCGTGGGACTGGTGGTACTATGCCGAGAAGCTCAAGAAGCTGAAGTACGACCTCGACGAAGAGATGATCAGGCCGTACTTCAAGATGGAAAATGTCCGGGCCGGCGCGTTCGAGGTGGCGACCCGCCTCTACGGCCTGCAGTTCGTCCAGAGGACCGACCTGCCCAGATACCACGAAGACGTCGAGGTCTTCGAGGTCAAGGACGCCGACGGCACCCACATTGCGATCCTCTACGCGGACTACTTCCCGCGCGCGAGCAAGCGCGGCGGCGCCTGGATGGGAGAGTTCATGCAGCAGTCGGTCGTCGGCGGCAAGAACATGCGGCCGGTGGTTTATAACGTCGGCAACTTTACCAAACCGACGGGTGACCAGCCGTCACTCCTGTCATTCGATGAGGTCAACACGCTCTTCCACGAATTCGGCCACGGCCTCCACGGCATGCTCTCGCAGTGCAACTACGAAACACTCGCCGGCACCAACGTCTCGCGGGACTTCGTCGAGCTGCAGTCGCAGATCATGGAGAACTGGGCGAGTGATCCCGTCGTGCTCAAGATGTACGCCGTCCACTACGAGACGGGCGAGCCGATGCCGGATGAACTGATCGAAAAGATCGGCAAGGCGCGTCACTTCAACCAGGGATTCGCCACCACCGAGTACCTCGCCGCGTCATTTCTCGATCTCGACTGGCATACGGTGAGGACCACCGAGCCGATCGGTGACGTGCTCCTGTTCGAAATGGAGAGCCTCGACAAGATCGGGCTCATTCCCGAGATCATCTCCCGTTACCGCAGTCCGTACTTCCGCCATATCTTCGCGGGCGGTTACTCGGCGGGGTATTACTCCTACGTCTGGGCCGAAGTGCTCGACGCCGACGCGTTTCAGGCCTTCAAGGAGACGGGCGATGTGTTCGACCAGAAGACGGCGGCACTCTTCCGCACAAACATACTGGAACGTGGCGGCACGGACGATCCGATGAAGCTCTACATCCAGTTTCGCGGCCAGGAGCCCAGCATCGAGCCGCTTCTGGAGCGCCGCGGACTCAAGTAACATGGATCGATTCACGGCGACCCGCCGCGTGGCGGTGTTGCTCATGACTATCGTGATCGCCGGCGCCGCCGGTGGCGGCGCCGGCGACACGGGCCCAACCGATGGCGCGACCGGTCGCCACCGCTGCGACACCATCCACGAAACCACCGGCGCCGCCCGCCGGGGCGGCCGGGAAGTGACACTCACCATCCAGCCCCGGCCGGTCAAGGCGATGGAGGACCTCACCTTCGAGGTGACGGTTTCCGGGGACGGGCCCGCCGGTGTGCCCCACATCGATCTCAATATGGCGGCGATGGATATGGGCCCGAACCGGGTCGAGTTGAAGCAGCTCGAAAGCGGGAGCTGGACAGGGTCCGGCGTGATCGTCCGCTGCCCCAGCGGCAAGCGGACCTGGGTCGCCGCCGTCACCGTGCCGTCCGTGGGAACCGTGGAGTTTGTATTCGATGTCGTCTACTGATCCGCTACTCGTTTTGTTCTTCACCACCGGCCTCGCCATCGGAATCGGCCACTGCATCGGAATGTGCGGCCCGATCGTGGTGGCGCTCTCGCTCAGTATGCGGGGACAGTCGGCCATCGTCCCCCACCTCCTCTATAATTTCGGGCGCATCATCACCTACGGGATCCTCGGCGGTGCGATGGGTGTCGTCGGGTCTTTCACCGTCGTCGCCTCGCACATAGAGGGTGTCCAGAAGGTGGTCATGATCGCCACGGGCGTTCTCATCATGGTGATGGGTTTGGTGCTCACCGGGTGGGTGCCGTTTTTGCGGCGGTTTCGCGTGTGCTGCGAAACACCGGCCGTCCCGTCGCGCGTCTACCAGCGGATCTTCACGTCGAAGACGCCGTTCGTGTATTTGCCGCTCGGGCTGGCGCTGGGCCTCTTGCCGTGCGGCCCCGTCTACACGGCGCTCGTCGCCGTCGCGCGCTCGACCATGGAGGTCGAAAGCACCGCCGGCGGATTTCTGCTCGGGTCGGCCCTCATGCTGGCCTTCGGCATCGGCACGGCGCCGGCGCTGCTGATCGTCGGCTCGCTGGCCAATACCAACTGGGTCAAATCGAAGGCTATCGTCGAACGGATCGGCTCGGTCCTCATGATCGCCATGGGGGTCTATTTCACGATAAGGGGAATTCTCTACTGACCGCGGGGCGCGGATCGTATACAATCGCCCGTCCAAACCGGAGGTAAACATGGACAAGAAATGCATCGCTTGTGAAAAGACCGACGACGCCATTCCGTTGATCCCGTTCGATTACAAGGGAAACGTCTACCATATCTGCCCGCAGCACATGCCGGCGCTCATCCACAACCCCGAAGAGCTCATCGGCAAACTTCCCGGCGCGGAAGACCTCGAAGGCGTCTGACAACCGGCGGCGGGGCCGGGCCGCGCCCGCCCCGCCTCACTCCACCTCGCCGTGAAGAAACCAGCACTGGCGGCGCCGGTCGTAATAGAGCCACAGGCAGCGGCCCGTCTCGGTGCGCACGTAGTAGTACTCGCGGCCGACCTCTCGTACCCACCACCCGCCCGTAACGATGTAGGGACCTGTGCGTTCGTCGACGAGCCGGTCGTCATAGAGGGTCACCAGCGCGGTTCGCGGTTCGTTGCGCCCGCGCTTCGACAGGGCCACCGGCCGCGAGTAGATCCGGCGGATCAGCGGCCGCAGCGCGATGTTCCGCGGCGCCGGTTTCTCGATTTTCTTCACCGTTTCCCACTCGAACGACGCTTCGGGCAGGTGTCCGTCGCGCAGCCGCGCGCGCACCACGGCACCGCTGCCGAGGTCGGCGCGCACGCGCGCCAGAGCGCGGTTGGCCGCGTCGAGGTCGCGCGGCGACTGTTGTTCGAAGAGGTCGCGCTGCCGGCGCGACGCCTTGTGTTCCACCGCTTCCAGCTCGACCTCGGCCACGCCGCACGGGAGCTTCGTCCCCTCGAGGCGCAGGCGCACCAGGTCGAGGATCTCACGCGCTTCCAGCGTGGCGGCCGCCGGTTCGATGCGTTCGCGTGAACGTGCTCCGTCGTCGAAAAGAAAACGGATCAACAATGCGGAAGCGAGCGCGTCGCGCTCCGACAGCGTGACGAGTACGGGGTCGAGGAGCCGTTCGATCACCGCCATCAACCGGTCGAGGTTCGATTCGGAATAGTCGAAGACGGCGGTGGCCGTGGCGGGCTCGAGGGGGTACTCCGGTTCGATCGGGCAGAACAGCTCGCCCTTGGCCAGCTGGTGGAGGCGGTGGACGTCGCCGCCGAACCGCTTGCGCACCCCCGCCGCGGGGAGTTCGAGAAAGCCGCCGAGTGTACGGATGCCGAGCCTGGCCAGCGCGTCGCGCAGCCGCGGCTCGAAGCCGAGCCGGTCGATGGGAACGGTGGCGGCGCGCGCCTGTTCGGTGGACGGGTCGTCGAACACCGTCACACCGTCGGTCGTCCGCGCCACCGCGTAGGTGCCGAAACGCGAAAAGCCCACGGCCACCGACGCGCGAAATCCTTTTTCGCACAGCGCCGTGTGGACGAAATCGCCCCATTCGTCGAGCGAGGGATAGAGGCGTGAGAGCCCCCAGGCGCCCAGCCAGAACACGCCGGGTTCGTGCCGCGAGGGTTCGACGTCAGCGGTGAATGTCCGCAGCGTTTCCGCGAGCCCGTCGATGGCTTCGGCAGTTTCGCGAACCGGGACCTCGGCCGCGCGCAACCGGCTGGACAGCGAGAGTGCGGCGGCGTATCGCATGCCCGGCAGGATCCGCCGTTCCCGCGCGTGCCCGTTGACCCACAGGACGACGCCCTGCGCGCTCTCCCGGTCGACGACGGCGGCGGGGAAGTCCCTCCACTCCGGCCGTCGACCGAGTAAAAGCTGCAGCGGAAACTCGTCGAGACTGATGCACGCCACCCGTTCCATAGCCTCTTACTATACCAGACAATAGTCTGGTTAGCAAGGCCTGGAAGAGCAACGCTTTATTCAGCAGTTGGTTATGAGAACAGGAGCTACTTCTTCCCCCACAGCTGTTCCAGGCGGTCGTCGCGCCCGCACCCCGAGCGGTAGCGCTGGTAGTGCTCCGGGTTCTTCTGGTAGAAGTCCTGGTGGTAGTCCTCGGCGGGGTAAAACTCCGACGCCGCCTCGATCTCGGTGGCGGATACGAGCTGGAGCCGTTGCTCGATGTCGTTCTTCGTCTTCTCGGCCAGCTTCTTCTGGCCTTCGTCGTGGTAGTAGATCGCGCTGCGGTACTGGGTGCCCACGTCGCAGAACTGCCGGTTGGGCGTCGTCGGATCGATGTTCGTCCAGAAGACGTCGAGGAGCGCCTCGTATGTCAAGACGGCGGGGTCGAACTCGACCTCGATCGCTTCGGCGTGGCCGGTGCTCCCCGAGCACACTTCCTCATACGTCGGATTTTTCTGTTTGCCGCCGGTGTAACCCACGGTCGTGGAAATCACGCCCTCCGTCTTGTCGAATGCCGGCTCCATGCACCAGAAGCAGCCGCCGGCAAACGTGGCGACGCGGGTGTCTCGCTCTTCGCCCCCGCTCGAGACGGCGCCCAGCACGACGATCATGAGCGCGCCGCCGAAGACGAGAACGTTGGTGAGTATATCCATCTTTTCCAGCATCTTTGTCAGCTCCTTGAAATTGGCGGATCGTACAGCTTCAAGATAATGTATGATCGGGGCGCGTCAAACCGGTATGCAGCGGACCAGCGGGTCGCTTGAATGCAAACCTCAATACTGGACGGTGATAGATGGGGAAAATTACGATTTGTCTGGCCCTGGCCGCGTTGCTGGCCGCCGCCGCGGCGGGGGCGGGTACCGACGAGGTCCGCACCCGGATCGGACAGGAATACGGACTCGACCACTGGGACGACGTCGAAGAACTGCGCTACACGTTCAACGTCCGGTCGGGCGGGCGCGAGGTCCGGCGCTCGTGGGTCTGGCGGGTGAAGAGACGGACGGTTACGTTTCGCGATGATATCGCCGGGGGCGAGGCGGTCACGTACTCGCTCGACGATATCGGTGAAACCACCAAAGGTGAAGCCACCACCGAGGAATTGAAAAAAATCGATCACCGCTTCATCAATGACCAGTACTGGCTGCTCTTTGCGCTCCACATCGCGTGGGATACGGGCGCCGAAGTGACCGCTGCCGACGGCGAGCCGCTCCCGATCGGCGAAGGAACGGCGACGAAGGTCACCGTGCAGTATCCCGAGGAGGGCGGGTACACCCCCGGCGACGCGTACGACGTCTTTGTCGACGCCGACGGGCGCGTGGTACAGTGGGTGTTCCGTCAGGGAGGTCAGCCCGAGCCGTCGCTTGCGACGACGTGGGAAGACCAGCGCGAGTTCGGTCCCCTCGTGATACCGACAAGGTTCCGTTCTTCGGATGGCTCGTTCGAGTTGTGGTTTACGGACGTGGAAGTGATCACGCTCGACGCGATCGACTGATACCGTTCGGCGCGGAGCGAATTATATGACACTACAGTGCTCCAGCACCGTCCGGCGCCGTCTCGTCGCCGGCGTTCCGGAGGGCTCAGTGTCCGGAGCGGACGTAGGTGATGAACAGCGACTCCCGGTTTCGCGACGTTCGGTTGGGCCCGCTGCGG
>CBDVDJ010000007.1:0-15869 GCA_965372695.1 uncultured bacterium | reverse complement strand
AGTACGTGTCCCGCGGGACACGTACTTCTGGCGCGGGAGTCGTGGGCCATCGGCTGGTGGACGCTTCCCGACACTCTGAGCAAGCTCATGGCCTTCATCGTGATTCTCGGCGGGCTTGTGTTTGTTCTGAGAAGGATAGCGAATCCCACGGTGCGATTCGTAACGTCGGCAGGCGATTTCGTGCTCGTGGCGCTGGTTCTCGCTCCTTTTGTAACGGGCCTCATGGCCTTTTACCAGCTGTTCGATTACAGGACAATTATCACGATACACCAGTTCGCAGGCGCTGTCTGGCTGGCGATGATTCCATTCACACGCATGGCTCACATGCTCTATTTCCCGCTGACGAGGGCGTATATGGGTAGTGAGTTCGGATTCGTTCGTAACGCGAGGGACTGGTAGACAGGTGTCGTACCACATCGGAGACAGGCAACGACCATGAACAATACACCAACGAGCCAGGTAAAAGACCCCGGCCTCGATGAGGCGATAAAAAGGATCACGCCCGATCAAATCGAGGCGGCGGTCCAGCACGTCCTGACCAATGAAACCGCCGCACGGCTCAAGGTATATATCGACTCGTGCGTCCATTGCGGCCTGTGCGCCGAGGCCTGCCATACGTACATCTCCCGCGATAACGACCCGCGTTTCTCTCCAGTGGGCAAGGTCAAGGCCACCCTGTGGGAGCTCGTGAAGAAAAAAGGCCGCGTCTCGCCCGAAGCCATCCGCGACATGGCCCGCATCGTCTATACCGAGTGTGGCGTATGCCGGCGGTGCAGCATGTACTGTCCTTTCGGAATCGATATCGCCTACCTGCTGCTGACGGTTCGCCGCATCTGCCACCTCCTGGGCGTCGTGCCGCTCTATCTCCAGGATACGACCAACAGCCACTCCGCCACGATGAACCAGATGTGGGTCCAGCAGGACGAGTGGATCGATACGCTCCAGTGGCAGGAAGAAGAAGCGCAGGCGGAGATTCCCGCCTGTCGTATTCCGCTGGAGAAGGAGGGCGCCGACGTGATGTATTCCGTTATTGCCCCGGAGCCGAAAATCCTCGCCCAGTTGTTGAGCAATATCTCCCAGATCATGACCCTGGCGGGGATCGACTGGACGATGCCGGCGACCGACGGGTGGGACAACAGCAACATGGCCATGTATTCCGGCGACTTCGAGATCATGGGAAGGGTGGAGCGGATGCACTGGGAGACGGCGGCGAGGCTGAAGGTAAAAAAGATCGTCATGGGCGAATGTGGACACGCCTTCCGCGGAGCCGTGTACGACGGACCGCGCTGGCTCGGGTGGCAGTTCCCGCCGATTCCGATGATACACGCCATCGAGTTCTATTATGACCTGCTCGAGAGCGGCCGGATAAAAATCAGGGAGAAATACAAGAAACACGTGACGGTTCAGGATCCGTGTAACACGGTCCGGGGCCGCGGCCTCGGCGACAAGCTCCGTTACGTGATCAACGAGCTGTGCGAGAACTTCACCGACATGAAGCCGAACTACGAGCACAACTACTGCTGCCAGGCGGGCGGCGGTCTGATCAACTGCGGGCCGCCCTGGAAAGTCTCGCGGATGAAGTCGAACAGAGTCAAGGCCGAGCAGATATCGGCGACCGGCGCCGACATCGTCATCACCCCGTGCCACAACTGCCACAGCGGAATAGAAGACATCATCGGCTATTACAAACTCGGCAAGCACGTCAAATTCATCAGCGACATATTGATCGAGACGATGGAAATTCCCGAGAACATGAAGGCGTAGCCGGTCACTGGCTGCGATTGCCGGGAGAACAATGCGACGAACACCAAAATTAAAAACAGCGCTGTACGCCTGCCTGCTGTGCGCCTTTCTCTTCACCTTCGGCAGCACAGGCTCGACTACCGAACAGCAACCGAGGCCGGATCTCATTACGATCGTTGCGGCGACATCCCCGGACCAGTTGGAGCGCCCCCCGGTCGTGTTTCCGCACGACCTCCACAACGAGGCGACAAAAGACAAGAGCGAGGATTGCACCCTTTGCCACGTCGCAGGCGAAGACGGGCGTCTGTCACCACTTTTCATGCGTATCGAGGACCCCGCCGATCGAAGCATCGAGGAGCTCTATCACGACGAATGTATCGGGTGTCACGTCGAGACGGCTTCGGAAGGACTCAAAAGCGGGCCCGAGGCCTGCGGAGACTGCCACCGCAGGGAAACGGATTACGTCTCGACACGCCGCGGATTCGGCTTCGACAAATCCCTCCATTACCGGCACATCAAGGCCCACGAAGACAAGTGCGCTTCCTGCCACCACATATTTGATGAAAAAGCGGACTCACTCGTTTACGTCGAAGGCAAGGAAGAGCCGTGCCGGGACTGCCATCGCGCCGAGACCGAAGATAACCGGTCGTCGTTCAGACTGGCCGCCCACGAGTCCTGCATTGGTTGCCACCGCGAACTGGCGCTGACGCGGCCGGACGACAAGTCCGGCCCGGTGGAGTGCGCCGGTTGCCACGACGCCACGCGGCAGGCGGCCATCGAAGTGGTGGCGGACCCTCCCCGCCTGAAGCGCGGCCAACCCGATTTCGTGCTGCTGAGCGCACCGGAAGAGGACCTCGAACGCAGCAAACTCAACACGGTTCCGTTTTCGCACATCGGACACGAGCGTGCCACGAACACGTGCCGCGTATGCCATCACGAAACCCTGGCCCGGTGTAACGAGTGCCATACACTTCCCGGACAAGACAAGGGAGACGGCGTCACGCTCCAGCAGGCGATGCACCGGATGACGTCGGACCACAGCTGCGCGGGTTGTCACAATGCCAGGAAGTCCGACACCGATTGCGCCGGATGCCACGACCTGATGGAACAGCGGAGGCTCTCCGAGCACGCGTGCGGCATATGTCACGCGGGTCCGGCGCCGGAGGATCTCGAAGACGCCCGCACCCGCTATACGTCCGTAGAATCGTTCCGGACCCGGCCACAAGACACGGTTTCGGGGTCGTCACTCGCCGAGGTGCCCGACACCGTCACCATCGCTTCTCTTACCAGCAAGTACGAAGCGGTGAAGATGCCGCACCGGAAGATAGTAACTACCCTGCGAAGTCACATAAGTAATAGCAAAATCGCCACGTTCTTTCACGGCCGCGACGACGTCGTGTGTGAGGGATGTCACCATCACGGTTCGGTCGGCAGACACCCGGCGCTTTGCGAGAATTGCCACGGCCAGCCGTTCAGGGAAGAAGCCCTGTTCACACCGGGATTGAAGGGCGCCTACCACCGGCAATGCCTTGGCTGCCACGTCAGCATGGGGCTGCAGGCCGCATCGAATTGTGCGGCCTGCCACAAAGACAGCGAGTTCACAGAGGGCATGTCGACCCTGTCAACGGGCGAAGGGGCAAACTGATGAGTAAATCGCGACGGGATTTTTTCAAATTGACGCTGGCTGCCGGCGCCGCGGCCGCCGTACCGGAAACCGCCAGGGGACACGAATATTTCACCGGTTATCCCGGCAGCTACGCGGTGCTCCACGATATCACGTTGTGTATCGGATGCCGGAAATGCGAGGCGGCTTGCAACGAAGTCAACGATCTTCCCGCACCCGACGAGCCGTTCGAGACCCGGTCGGTCCTCGAAAACGAGCGCCGGACCGACGACAAGTCGTATACAATTGTCAATCAATACACGGATCCAGGTGCGGGGTCTCCCGTATTCCGCAAGCAACAATGCAATCACTGCAAGGAACCCGCTTGCGCCTCCGCCTGCTTCGTAAACGCTTTTACCAAGACCCCCGAGGGCGCCGTCGTCTACGACGCTTCCGTGTGCGTGGGATGCCGTTACTGTCTCGTTGCCTGTCCCTTCGACGTGCCGACTTACCAATACAATGAAGCGCTCACGCCGAAGGTGATGAAGTGTACGATGTGTCACCCGCGCCTTGTCGAAGGCAAACTCCCGGCTTGCGTCGAAGTCTGCCCCCAGGAGGCCCTCAGCTTTGGAAAGCGCGAAGACATGGTCATTCTCGCGCGCGAGCGGATCAGGAAATACCCCGAACGCTACATCGATCACATCTATGGCGAGTACGAGATGGGCGGCACCAACTGGCTGTACATATCCGGCGCTCCGTTCGAAGAAGTCGGCCTGCGGACCGACCTCGGCGTGAAGCCGGCGCCCGAATTCACCTCGGGGGCCCTCTCGATCGTTCCGGTCATCGTGGGCGTCTGGCCGGCGCTGCTCGGTGGCATCTACCTGATGACGCGGCGCAAAGAAAAGATTTCGAACCGCGAAAAGAAAGAAGCCGTCGAGGAGGCCACGGAGACAACCCGGGCGGCGGCCGATGACAAACTCGCCAGGGCGATGGAAAAAGCGAAACAGGACAAGGAAAAAGCCGTCGAACTTGCCGTGAAGAAAACGATCGAAGAAACAGAAGCGCAGAAAGGCGGGGAGGATTCTTGATGCCCGGGCCCGAAAACACCGTGAAAAGGCCTTTTCTCACCACCGGCAACATCGTCACGGCGGTCATTTTTGTGATCGGTATCTGGTTGACCTGGCGCCGGTTTACCGGCGGGCTGGGGGCGGTCTCGAATCTCGATGACAACAACCCGTGGGGTATCTGGATCGGGCTGGACCTCCTCTGCGGCGTCGCCCTCGCCGCCGGCGGATATACCACCGCGGCCGCCGTCGAAATCTTCGGCATGAAGAAATTTCACGCCGCACTCAGGCCGGCGATACTCACCGCGTTCCTCGGTTACTCGATGGTCGTTCTGGCCCTTCTCTACGACGTGGGACGCCCGTGGCGTCTGCCCTATCCGTTTTTTGTCAGCCAGGGTGTTACGTCGGTGATGTTCGAGGTAGGCGCGTGCGTGCTCCTTTACCTGACGGTATTGTTCCTCGAGTTCTCTCCCATCGCCCTCGAGTGGATGGGGCGGCCGAAACTCCGCCGGGCTCT
The DNA here is from genome assembly GCA_965372695.1 of uncultured bacterium. Taxonomy (GTDB): domain Bacteria; phylum Krumholzibacteriota; class Krumholzibacteriia; order WVZY01; family JAKEHA01; genus CBDUWU01. Next base: position 10,942 of record CBDVDJ010000007.1, on the reverse strand, counting down.
CATGGGCTTGACGCTGCTGCTGACGATACTCGGGGTCGTGTTGTCTACGTTGCACCAGTCCTCTCTCGGAGCATTGTTTCTCATTGCCCCTTCCAAGCTCCACCCCCTCTGGTACTCGCCCTACCTGCCCGTGTTTTTCTTCGTGTCCAGTATCGCCGCCGGCCTCTCGATGGTGATATTCGAAGGAACGCTGTCGCTCCGGCACTTCTCCGACAAAATGGACGAGGAACACAAGAGGTCGGCTAACGACATTGTCCTCGGCTTCGGAAAAGCGGCGTCCCTTGTGCTTGCCGCCTACTTTACCATCAAGATTTTTGGCGTCGCCCTGGGCAACAACTGGAACCTTCTCGCGACAAACTACGGGTTGTGGTTTCTGGTGGAGATTCTCGGATTCGTAGCGTTGCCCTGCCTGGCGTTCGCGATCGGTGTCCGCGAGCACAACGTTACGCTGATTCGCTGGACGGCGTTGTGGACCGTTGTCGGAATCGTCCTCAACAGGCTCAACATCGTCTGGCTTTGTTTCAACTGGCAACTACCGTGGGAACAACGCTACTCGCCGAACTGGATGGAAATCGGGATTTCGGTTTTTGTGATCACCATCGGCATCACACTCTACCGGATCGTCGTCACGCTGATGCCGGTGTTTTACACACACCCGGACTACCGGGAAAGCCACTGAGGGGAGGACCCGTGATGGGTGACAGCATTCATACGCTCCAGGAGTTCATGCTGCGAACAAAGGGGATTCTCTACTTGCTCGCACTCAGCTATCTCATCGGGTTCGTCTGGTTCTGGAAGTTTCTGAACGGGCGGCAGAAAGAAGAAGACTAGGCCCGCTTCGTACCCGGCGCGGAGCGCCCGCCTGATTGCGCTCTAATGCTGTCTGCGCCCGTTACGCAAAGATAATTGCCCTTGTTCCGGATGCGAATATCCAGGATAATTGTATCAACGACAGACCATTATCGGTAATGGCCTTTGACAAAAGACGATGCCGGTGCGCGATGACACGAACAAACGACAGTAAAGCCGCCAGGAACAAGATTCTTATCGTCGATGACGAGCCGGATATCGTGGCGTATCTGACGCTGGTACTGGAAGACCACGGCTACGATGTGATTTCGGCGACGGATGGCGACGAGGGGCTCGAACTGGCCAGGGCAGAAAATCCCGGCCTGTTGTGCATCGACATCATGATGCCACGCAAAACGGGAGTTGCGCTCTACCAGGAGATCAAGACCGACCCCGGGCTGAAACACCTGCAATGCATCATTATAAGCGCGTATGAGAGCGCCTACAGCTTCAAGGGCGAGGCGTTCCGGCGGCTCGTCAAGGATGCGACGATACCGGAACCTCTGCGATTTTTCGAGAAACCACTCGATGTCCCGGTTTTTCTCGAGTTCATCGACAATTTCTTCAAAAAGACACAACAGAAACAATGAGACCCGATCTGGACGCAATACAATGGCCCCGCAAGGCGCTGTTCGACCACATCCCGCTCGACGTCATCGTCATCGGGCGGGATCTCATGATCGTCGAAGCCAACAAAAAGGCGCGAAAAACCTATCCCGACTGGAAAGACAAAAAGTGCTACGAGCTTTTTTACGGCAGAAAGAAGAAGTGCGTCGATTGCGCGGCCGTCAAGACGTTCGAGGACGGAAGGACCCGTGTCGAAAAGACCGAAATCACGGGCGACGACGGTAATACCCACCATTACACGGTCCACGTCTCGGCCTACAAGGACAAGGACGGCAAGATCCCGTACGTCATCGAGATGGCAAACGATATCACCGACCAGGTGAATATCGAGAACGAATACAGGCTCTTGTTCGACAACGTCCCCTGCTACATATCGGTGATCGACAAGGACTTCAAGGTCGTCGACAGCAACGATCTTTTCAAACAGACGTTTTCCCGAAAAGGCACCCGGTACTGCTACCAGATGTACAAGGAACGGGAGAAAGTCTGCGACCAATGTCCCGCGGTCAGCGCCTTCAAGTCAGGAGAGAGGTCGACATCGATCCAGGTCGGGGTAGACAAGGCCGGTAACGAGACGCACTACGTCGTGACGGCGGCGCCACTCAAGAAAAACGGCAAGGGAGTCGACCGCGTGATCGAGATGTCCCTGGATATCTCCCAGTTGATCGAGCTCCAGGAGAAACTGAAACAGGCCGAACGGGAGAAAGTCGAAAACGAACGTTTCGCGGCGGTCGGCCAGACGGTCGCCGGCCTCGCGCACGGAATCAAGAATATCCTGATGGGACTCGAAGGCGGTATGTACGTCGTAAACTCCGGCATCCAGAGAAGCGATAACACCCTCGTGTCCAGCGGGTGGAAAATGCTGCAGAACAACATCACCAAGATCTCGACGGTGGTCAAAGAGTACCTGCAATTTGCCAGAGGAACGGATATCAAGGTCGAAACGGCGAATCCGGTGACTATCGCCACGGACGTGTTCGATCTGTACCACGCCCTGGCCGAGCAGTCCGGCATCATCATGACCCTCGATGTGCAGGACGACATCGATGACGCCCGCCTCGACGCGGAAGGCATTCACACCTGCCTGGCCAATCTCGTTTCGAACGCCATCGACGCCTGCGAATTCAGCGACAAGAAGAAAAAGACGATCGGACTCTCCTGCTTCGAGGATGACGGGACTATCGTTTTCGAGGTGAAGGACAACGGCACCGGAATGGACTACGAGGTGAAGAAAAAGATTTTTTCCAATTTCTTCACGACCAAGGCGTCCGGTCACGGAACCGGGCTCGGCCTGCTCGTCACCAGAAGGATCGTTTTCGAGCACGGCGGCAAGGTGAGTTTCGAATCCGTGTTGCGCAGGGGCACAGCGTTCAGGATCGAATTGCCCAGGCACCGGTTGCCCGGGATCGAGGCTTCCGATTCAATAGACTAGCAAGGGGGATCTCCATGGCTGAGAAGACCGGGAAGACCGTTTTGGTGATCGACGACGAGCCCGATATCAGGCTGTTCCTGAAAACGGTGCTCGAGGACGCCGGCTTCGGGGTCGCGGTTGCCGCCAACGGCAAAGATGCCCTCGACAGGATGACCGAGAAGAAACCGGACGTGATTTCCCTCGACCTGGTCATGCCCAGGATGTCGGGTCTGAAGTTCTACCGGTATATTCAGAAGAACAAGGACAGGGCGGGCATCCCCGTCGTGGTGGTCACGGCGCACGCCAAAGATGAATTCGGCCAGGAAGATCTCGACAGGATAATGGCCGCCAGGTCGGATGACGGCACCGTGGTCGTCGTCGAGAAGCCGATTCAACCGATACCGTACATCAATACCATTCGATCCGTACTGGGTATGGACGAGCTCCCGTCCGAGGAAACCAGCGAAAAGGACGTCCTCAAGGTCAAGCTCAAGGAAAAAATGAAAAGCGCCGACAGGAAAGCGCTCGAGGACGCGCTCAGGATCCTGGACAACGACCCCGCCGATCATGAAGGCTGAGCTACGAAAAGCACTGGAACAGAAATCATTCCAGGAAATTGCGGACATCGCCGCCACGCGAAAGCGCACGCTCGGCGCGCTCGTCTCACTCACCTACGAAACCGATCCCCTTATTGCGTGGCGCGCCGCCGAAGCACAGGGCTGGGCGTGCGCCCGGCTCGCCCTCACCAATGAGGAATTCGTCCGCGGCCATCTGCGCCGCCTCCACTGGCTGTTGAGCGAAGAGTCCGGCGGCATCTGCCGTCACGCGCCCCAGTCGATGGCCGAGATCGTCGTGCGTGGCGACGGTATCTTCGCCGACTACGCCCCCATCACCGCCTCCCTGCTCACCGACATGGCCGGAGAAGACCTCGCCAGCGGTTTCCGCATCGCCGTCCTGTGGGCCATCGCTCGGCTCGCTCCCGTCGCGCCCGGTGACGTCGCACCGGTACTCGACCGCGTGGCCGGTTCCCTGGGCGACGACGACCCCGTCGTGCGAACGCTCGCCGTCCGGTGCCTGCTCTATTGCGGCCGGCGAGACCTCATCACCGACGGGCCCGGCCTCGCGGCAAAGACGCCGCCCGTAGACATCTACAGCGACGGCGACTTTCACCGCACCAGCATCGAAGAATTACTCGGCTAGTCCAGATCCAGTTTCAGTATGACCGGGGGAGTGAGGTCGGCGTCCTTGCGGAGTTTGCCCTCTCGATCGAACGCGCTCCAGTGGCTGTTGGCCACGTAGTAGAATACGGCTGACTGGCGCCGCGGGTCCGGGACCACGATACCCAGGGTCGGCTCGTCGAAGTCGGGGTGATTCGCTTCCAGGGTTTCCCACCCCGTGATCCGGTCCATCCGCTCGCCGAGCGTCAACCGCACCACCCGGTGCGGGCGCACCCCGTTCTGGATCACAACCAGGTCGCCGTCGTAAAAGGCGAGACCGTCGATCCCCATAATCGCGAGGTCGTCCGGAACCGGCAGCAGGAGCATCGACCGGTCTTTCATCCCGATGCGAAATATCCCGTACGAGTAGTCGGCCACGAAGAGGTAGCGCTCGTCATCGGAAAACGCCAGACCCTGCGGTGAGGCAAACCGGTCCGATTCGAACCAGCGTTCGAACGCACCCGTTACGCCCCCGACGCGATAAATCGCTCCCTCCGCGCCGTCGGACACATACACGTCTCCCGACCGGGACAACGCCAGGTCGCCGAAGAGGTGCTTGCCGCGCGAGTTCGAAAGAACGAACCGTTTGACGACGAGCCGGGAGGTGAGGTCGTACTTGAAGACGCCCGCGTAACCGATCTCGTCCTCGCGCACCCACTTCGTCTGCTCGATCGCCGACGAGCACACCCACAGTACCCGCCGCGCCGGATCGACCCTCAGCGCGAACACGCTCCACAGGCCGTCTCCGCGTTCCCACGCTCCGAAGGACCTCGCCTCCTCCGGCCGCACCTCGACGATCGCGCGCTTGTACACGCTGCCGACGTAGAAGTTGCCGGTCAGCGGGTCATAGGCGACACCCTCCGGAATGAAGTCTTTCTGACCCGGCACGGTGACCGCCGTGACGCTGTTGCCCAGCGGCCGGGCGTTGGCGTCGAATCTCTCGAGCACCGCGGCGAATCCCGCCGAGTCGCGAATCGAAGCGAAGTCGTCGTCCCCGGACGGATCGGCGATCAGCCCCATGCCCGCGAGCCGATCGAGCGTCGCCACCGCCGCGTCGCCGTCGCCGCCCAGCGCCCAGGCCCCCGCCAGCATATAGACCACGCGCGGGTGATTCGGGCGCAGGGCGTCGATATCGCGCATTACCCGGAGATAGGTCGCGTAGTCCCTCTCGTTGTAGGCGGTGATCGCTTCCTGGTACATATCCCGCGACCGCGCCAACGCGTCTTCCTGCGCGCCGAGGGGCACGGCAGCCACCAGCGTCAGCGCCGCCATCGCCGCCGCGGCGGCCCATGATATTCCCGTGTTTCTCTTCATCGTCGGGCAATAATACTCGAAATTCGCGCGAAATACGGCGATAATCTTCCCATGAATCCGGACCAGATCGGCATGAGAACATCCGGCATCGCGATCGCGGTAAACATCGTGCTCGCGATCACCAAGGTCGCCGTCGGCATCGTCGGCCGGTCGTCGGCCCTCGTCGCCGACGGCATCGAGTCGACGGCCGACATCTTCACGTCGGCCATCGTCTGGGCCGGGTTCCGAATCTCCAGCCGGCCGCCGGACACGAGCCACCCGTACGGACACGGCAAGGCCGAGTCCATCGCCGCCGTCGTCGTTTCCGCATCGCTGCTCGTCGCCGCCGGCGTCATCGCCCACGAAGCCATCGGGCAGATCCGCGCTCCCCAGCACGCCCCGAAGTGGTACACGCTGCTCGTGGTAATCGTCGTGATTCCGCTCAAGGAAACGATGTTCCGCATCATCCACAGAATCGGGAGCAGAATCGGCAGCGCGTCGCTCCGCAGCGACGCGTGGCACCACCGCACCGACGCGATGACCTCTCTCGCCGCGTTCATAGGGATCTCGATCGCGCTGATCGGCGGCGAAGGCTACGAGGCCGCCGACGACTGGGCGGCGCTGGCCGTCTGCCTGCTCATCGCCGCCAACGGCGGACGCCTGCTCGTGGGAGCACTGAACGAGGTGATGGACGCCGCCGCGCCCGAAGACATGCAGAAAGTCGTGCGGCGGATCGCCACCGAAACGAACAGGGTGTCTTACATCGAGAAGTGCCGCATGCGCAAGAGCGGGCTGGGCGTCCTGATGGACATCCACGTCGTCGTAGACGGCGGCATGACCGTCCGCGAGGGGCACGACGTCGCCCACACCGTCCAGCAGCGCCTCCACGAAGCGATCCCCGAGATCCGCGACGTAGTCGTCCACATCGAGCCGGACGACTACGACTGACCCGGCGGCTTCCGCTTCGACTCGATCGCGCTGGCGATATTCGCCGCAAAGAAAAGCAGGATCGCCGCCGCGTTGAGCAACGCCCCCCACTTTCTTCCCTCGCTCAGCCCGAACAGGTCGGACAGGATGCGAAACAGCACCGACGCGTGGAGCATTACGAGCGGCAGGTAGAAATATGGGCGGTACTGCAGCGGGATCTTGAGTACCGACGGGAAAATCAGCGGCGCGTGACCGAAGATCATGCTGAAGGCGAATCCGACGAACACGGAATGTACGATGGCGTCGTATACCGGTCCCGCCGGGATGTCGCCGTAGATGACGAGCAGTGCCCCGCCGACGACCATCCACGCTCCACCGAGCTGGACGCTCACCGCGACATAACGCGGCAGACCGGGCTGCCGGACGGTCTTTCTGCTGATGTCGAAGACGGCGATCCAACCCGACGCGGCGAGCAACCCGGCGCCCACCATCGCGGCGCCGATGCGGGCGGACAAGAAGACAACCACGAGCAAGCCGGCGAGAACGAACGCGTTCGACAGGCCGAACAGCCACTTCGACGTCTTCGACGGCGCCATCATGCGGCTGAAACCGTAACGCTCGCCGAAGATGGTGAGCACGATGAATCCCATCCACCAGTACATCACCACGTAGAGCGGGTACCCGGCGATCCACAGCGCGTTCCCCACCAGCCACAACCCTCCCGCCACCGCCATGACGACCATCGAGACCGCCGGCTGCTTGCGGACAAAATCGACGAACATCGCCAGCAGCAGCACGCTCGCCGCCAGCGCCAGCCACGCGGCGGGAGCTGCGGCACTCCCCAGCCCCGTGATCGCCATCACCCCTCCGGCCCCCGCCAGCAGCGGCGCGAGGATGCCCCATCCGCGCCCCAGGGCGACGGCGCGTTCGAGGCAGATCACCGTGCCGAGAAAACCGCATACCATCAGCGGCCCGTGCGCCATGAGCAGCGTCGAGCGCAGTTCGGGCATGTCCCAGCCCACGCGGCGCAGCCCGCCGTACAACCCGGCGAGAAGCGCCGCGACGCCGAGCAGCATCAACGGCGCGCGTTTCCCCCGGTCGCCCATAAGTCCGGCTCCATTCTGTTAACGCTGGTGTGTTCGATAACGCTCGAGGTCCGCCACCCACTGTCCGAGGCGCTGAACCGCCCACGCGACGGCGTCCTCACCGGACTCCGACGCGAAATCGACACGGAGCAGCTTCATCACAACCGTTTTTCCCAGGTGGCTGCGCGGCGTCGAAACGGAAGTGATCCTGTCGAGGGGTATCGTCACTTCCCTGCGGGGAAGGAACAGCATGAAGTACAATTCGTCGGGGGTCAGGACCAGCACGCCGTTGCCGCGGATCTGCCCCATTCCCAGAGACAAGCGGCCGAAGAAGTTGGCCCCGATCGATTCGCGCACGATGAGCTTGCCGGCGAACTTTCGCCGTATGTGCTCGCAGGTCCGGCGGCGCAACCAGGCGATCGCAAAACGAATGACCACCACAACGACGAGCAGACCCGCAAAGACGGGCAGGATTATTTTGAGGCTCTCTCCCATCAAACGTTTCGCGCGGCGTCGACGGCGGTCTTCACGCGGCGCGCCGCCTCCTCGATCTGTTCCAGTGTGGATCCCGCCGGATACACCTCGGCCCTCCCGATACCGACCGCCACCGCGCCGGCTTTGAAGTAGCCGGCCGCCGTATCCGCCGTCGGCCCGCTGGTCGGGACGAGCGGCACGCCGGGGAGCGGACCGCGAACGGCCCGGAGATAGTCCGGCCCGCCGAGCGCCCCCGCCGGAAATACCTTGACCATGCGCACGCCGTGCCGGTGGGCCGACAGAATCTCGGCGGGCGTGGCCGCGCCCGGCACGAACAGCAGACCGTGCAGGTGCGCTTCGTCGATGACCTGGGGGTGGTATACGGGCGAGAACGCAAATCGTCCGCCCACGGCGGAGATAGCGCGGGCTTCCTCGGCATTGAGCACGGTACCTCCGCCGACGATACACTCGCCTTCTTCGGCCAGCGTCGAGATCACTTCCAGAGCGCCCGGTGTCGTGAGAGTGATCTCGAGCACTCTCAAGCCACCGCGCATCGCCGCGTGGCAGATGTCGAGGACGCGCTCTCCTTCGTCGAGACGGATACACAGGATCGCCCCCGCTTCGAGGATATCGTCGCGGGTCCTGTCGATCACTTCGTTGAATCTCATCGTCGGGCTCCTGTTGTTACGCCGGCTAACCGTTTTTCTGCGCGGCGATTTCCTTTTTCCAGCCGGGGACGACCAGCTTGTTGTACAGCATCAAACCAACGGCGGTGGCAAAACCGATGCACCCGAACATCCACCACATGATGTCGGGCCGGCCCATGTCGAGCGCCAGTTTCTGGTAACCCACTCCGGAGAGGATGCCTCCGAACAGGTTGCCCAGCGCGATGGCGACAAAGTAGTACCCCATGTAGAGAGCGACTTTGCCCGGCGGCGCGATGCGCCCGATGTATTCCTGGCTCTTGGGGCTGGCCGCCATTTCCCCGAACGCAAATACAACGATGGCCGCTACGACCACCCATCCCGCCGTGGCCCACCCACCGATAAACAGACCAATGCCGGCCACGATCGTGCCCACCACCATGGTGGTAAATGCGGGAAAGCGGCTCATCGTCCACGAGACCAGAACCTGGAACACGACGATCGCGCCCGCGTCGATGTTGACGATGTACTCGGGGTTGATCTGGTATCCCCTGTCGATGGCCGCCTGCAGGGTATCCGCTACGCCGGTCATCCCGACCGCCATCGCCCAGCCGTGCATCGAGTACAGCAGGTCGGTCGTATCGACGAAGTCGCGGATGTATACCGGCATGGTAAAGAAGATCTGGTTGAACGCCGTCCAGAACCCGGACAGGATCACGAGAAAAAGGACGAATCGCCATTTGCCGACCCGGATGGGGGTGGTGATCCACGAGCCCGGGTGGATGTTGCTGTTGCGGAGCAGCAGGTCGTAGGCGAAGTTCGCGGCGACCCAGATGCCCATGACGATCAACGAATTTCGCCACGTCATCCACTCGTTGGTGGCAAACACCATCAAGGTGAAGCATACGAGGACGGTGATAAACAGGCGGGGGGTACCCAGCACGTCGACCATGTCGTCCATGACCTTTTTCAGGTTGCGCGGTTTCTCCGACGTGGACTCCTTGGTCGGTTCCTTGTAGAAGACGAGCAGCCAGAAAAAGTTGCACGCGATCCAGACAGACGACGCGATGAACACGTAGTTCCAGTCCCACCCGCGGACGATACCCGCGACGATGGGGCCAACGAATCCACCCACGTTGACCATCATGTAGAAGATGCCGAAGCCCAGTGTCCCGTTCTCCTCCGTCGTGGTGTGAGCCACGGTTCCGACGACCACCGGCTTGAACACGGCGGCGCCCACGGCGACGAGGAGGAACACCACGAAGAACCCGCCGTACGAGTCGAACTGGCCCAGCAGAAAATAAGCGGGGACCAGAATCGCGTAGGCGATGACGAACATCTTCTTGAAGCCGTAACGGTCGGCCAGCGCGCCCGTCAAAACGGGGAGCAGGTAGAGGATGAACGTGATGACGCCCTGGAGCGTACCGCGTTGCTGTTCGGTAAATCCCAGCGCGCCTTCCGAACGCGGATTTGTCATGTAGAGAGACGCAACGGCGAACCAGCCGTACCACGCCATACGCTCGAAGATTTCCATCGTGTTGGCGATCCAGAACGTTCTCGGGAATTTAGGCTGCTTCTTGCCGGACGGTGCGGCGGGCGGCGGTGTGCCGGTCGGCCCCATAGGTTCTCCTAACTGTAGCGATGCTATCCGGTTACAAACACGGCGGGGTTGTTTTCGGGACTTCTGGATTGTACCCGATCGGCCCGGTGTTGCCAACCGGTTTGGCGCGGTGGGCGGCGGTGGAATCCCGCCGGCGATGTTGGGGGGCTACTGGATCCGGGAGTGGTCGTCGCCGGAGTACTGCGACTTGATCCGTCCCCACGTCGTGTTTTCGACCGGGACGAGGCACCCGGTGGCCCACGAGTAGTTGATCCACGAATACCCGGCCTCGACGTAGAACCGCGTCGGTTCACTCGTCGAGCAGTCGACGACGGAGATCTTCCCCGGCACGGCGGCCAGGTCCCGGGGATCGCAGTCGAGCGAGTAATAGCAGCACGATCCGGTGTTTCCCGAACCAAAATAGTGGATGGTCAGTATGTGGATCGGGGGATCGAGGCATTGACCGTAGGCGATCGAAATGCCCGTCTGGGAGTCACCGATCGTGACGGCGAACTGGTGCGCGTCGCCGATATACGTCGCGTCCAGGCACGCCGGTCGGGGCGCGATGAACTGGCTGGCCATCGCCGGGTCACGCCCGACGTGGATCACGTAGAGCGCTATGAGTCCGCCGGTGTCGATGATGTCGCCCCCCGTCCCGCTGGGATCCGCGTAGACGGTAAAACCGCTGCTCGTCCCGACCGGATTGGCGGCGGCGCTGGCGGCGAAGAGGAGACAGGCCATGCCAACTAACCATATATGTTTCAGCAAGATATACACCTCCGTGGCAGAGGCGGGGTCAAAGCCGGATAATTATG
>CBDVDJ010000006.1:0-17313 GCA_965372695.1 uncultured bacterium | reverse complement strand
ATCACAGTATCTTGGCGCTACCAGAACGTTGCCCAAGCCATTTCGGCGCGCCGAACTCCTGAGTGTCGTAGACGAAATTCTTGCCCCTTCCGCGTCCGAATCGGATTGACGAATCTTTTGTTTTTCTCCTAAAATGTGAACATATTCACCAGTTGACGCGTCAGCTATTTCTTAACTTTTAAGCGGACGTCTGGCGGGAGCCGAAGGTCTCGCCGGCGCATGAAGGTGAACGCCATGCTGTCAAAACATCGCTCGACACTCTGGCTCATTGCCCGCCTCACGCTGTTGACCCTTTCATTATTGCTGCTCATCGCCGGCCACCTGTGGGCGGACGAAGACAGCCCGCGAGACAAGATGGGGTTTATCGACATCCTGTTATTGCCGCGCGTGTGGGTGGGCGCGCTTTTCTGCCTCATGGGAGTTATAGCGCTGATGAAAGTCAGGCCCATCCTGACATTCAGAAACCTCGCGTTGCCATTGATCTTTTTTGTCTTCGGCGTTTTATACGTTCTCCCGCTGGGAGAATTCGCCGGGGGAATGGGGATGCACCCCAGCCCGGTCTGCGTGATGACCAAGCCGTTCGCCTTCGTCAACGCGGGCAGGGGCATCCCGATCGTTTTTTCGGCGATCCTGTTTTCCGTTGTTGTCATGAGCCTGCTGGGGAACAAGTCCTTCTGCGGGTGGGTGTGCCCGATCGGTGCGTTGCAGGAATTCATCCATCTGGCGCCGGTCCCGAAGCGTTTCAGATTCAAGCTGCCTTTCCGGTTCACCAATACGCTTCGCGCCGTGTTCTTTGCCGCGTTTATCGCGATGACGTTTGCCGTCGGCAAGGACATATTTGACTACGTCAGCCCGTTCCACGCGCTCCACTGGACATTCCCCGTGCTGGAAATGATCATCTTTGTCGTCGTGATGATCGTCGCCCTGTTCATTTTTCGTCCGTTCTGTTACCTTTTCTGTCCGTTGGGGCTTTTGACGTGGTTGCTCGAGCAGGTATCGCTGACGCGGATCGAGGTCGACCCCGACAAGTGCACCACGTGCTACGAGTGTACGGAAAAAGCGCCGTGTCCCGCCATGGGGCCCATCGTCGACGGTCACAAATGGCGTCCGGACTGCCACGCGTGCGGCAGGTGTCTCAACACCTGCCCTGAAAGCGCGATCAGTTTCACGGTCAACAGAATGTTCAAGAAGTAACAGTGCTGACGGGAGGATAGATGAAAGTCAATGTGGATGATCTCGCCGCCTCGATCGAATACCAGGAAGGTGCGGTGGTCAGCCGTGTCCTGGTCAAGAAGGCGACGGGCAACGTTACCCTGTTTGCGTTCGACGCCGGCGAAGGCCTGAGCGAGCACACGACGCCGTTCGACGCGCTGGTGCACGTCATCGAGGGGGAAGCGTCGATAACCATCGGCGGTGACGATCACAGTGTCGGCGCCGGCTCGGCGGTGTTGATGCCGGCGGACGTTCCGCACGCCCTCGAAGCGGCGTCGCGGTTCAAAATGATTTTGACGATGATCAAATCGAAGGAGTGACCCGGAGGTAACGCGTCCTCAACGAACGAGGACCATTTTCCGGGTGAGCACAGACGGGCCGGCTGTCAGGCGGTAGAAATAAACACCGCTGGCGGCTGGCCTTCCGTCGTTCTGCAGCCCGTTCCACCACACGGTTCTCGACCCTGTAACATTGTTTTCATCGAAGAGGGATACCACTTCGCGGCCGGTAACGTCGTAGATACGGAGCGCGGCGGTCACGCCGCCGTCGGGAACGTGGAAGCGAATCCGCGTCGTCGGGTTGAACGGGTTGGGGACATTCTGTTCGAGAACAACCGGCAGCGGCGGGGGTGTCTCTTTGGGGACGGCCACGTCGACGGGTCCGGCGAGGTCGGCGATGAGCGCGGCGACCATGCGCGTCGACTGTTCCGCGAGAAACGGGGTGTTGTAACTCATCCCGATCGTGTCCGCCCACGTGTGCATGTACGGGCTGTATTCGTCGCTGTCCTCCCAGAGCATGATGGCGTCGTAGCCCGCGTCCCAGAATGACATATGGTCGCTGCCGGCGCCCATCGGGAGCGATCCGGTCACGGCCGGCGTTCCCGGCACGTAGGTGGCCGCCGCCATCAGCGCGCGATCGCGTAACCATTCCGAGGGGCCGTTCGAGATGACGTCGACGTCGAGAGTGTCGCCGGGCGCCAGATATCCGAGCATGTCCACGTTCACCATCGCCACGATGTCGTCGCCTTCGAGAGAAGCGAGTGCGGCAAAATATTCGCTGCCCGCCAGCCCCTGCTCTTCCGCGCCGAAGGCGACGAATACGATCGTGCGGTCGAACTCGTACCCGCTGAGGATTCGGGCGCACTGCAGGACGCAGGCGGTGCCCGACGCGTTGTCGTCGGCGCCGGGCGCGAAGTAGGCGTCATTGCTCGTCGAATCGTAGTGCCCCCCGATCACGATGATCTGCCCGGGGTTCATCTTTCCCGGGAGTACCGCCACGACGTTGTCTTTGAGAAAATCGTTGAAGTGTTGAAAGTACACGCTGTCGAGCCCGAATGACTCGAACTCGGCCTTGATCCAGTCGGCGGCCGCCTGGCAGCTGTCGTGACGGGCCCATCGGGTGATAAAATCCTGGAGGCGCTGCACATATCCGTCTATTACCGGTCCGGATACCGAATCGACGATTTGCTGGATCACGGAGTCGGGCTCGGCGGCGACACGGGTCGCGGGGACGGGAGCGCGTCCGGTGGAGGGAACGACAGGGCGCATGTAGACGCGCTGTACGTCGAAGCCGGCGCGGGAGAGAAGATCGCCGGTGTCGGCGTCGCCCTCGACGACGGCCGATAACGGTGTGCTGTAGAGCAGCCGGATATCCCCCGAGGGGAAGGGTGCGGGAGACTCGAGGGGGCGGGTGATGGTGTAATAGACCTTCCCCGCGATGGATTCGTCGAGGACTTCGTACGGCCAGCCGAGACGCTCCAGGACGGCGATATCGCCGGGGCCGGCGACGGCCACGAGATACCAGCCCGCGTCGCGAACCACTACCACGCCCTCTTCGAGCAGGCTGGCGGCGGCGCCGGGCGGCGGCGAGTCGATGCGGACCAGCGCCCCGTCCGGGGGCAGGGCAAGGGCCTGCGCTGACAGGCACACCAGGACCAGGATTATCGTTGTGACAAGTGTTCTCATAAAGACCTGCAAACTACATGAAATATAGCAATTCCGGAACACGGTCACAAGTTTGTCGCTGGCAGACGTAAAAAGCTGTGTAACACTATGTTATAGTTACAAATAGACTTGTGGCCGCCCGCCGGGAGTTGAATCCGGCGGGCGGCACTGATCTAGCGATAGAGCCCGTCGGGGTCGACCCGTGTTCTCAGAATGTCGAGTTCCTCCGGAGACGGGGGCGCGTTCTCCGTCACCTCATCCGCGACGAGGAGGTCGAAGCCGGTATTCTCGATCACCTGTTCGACGGTCACACCGGGGTTGACGGACAAGAGCTTCATGCGTTTGGTGTCGTCGTCGAAACCCATCACCGCGAGGCTGGTGACCACGCGGTAGGGGCCCGTGTCCGCCGGTAGGCCCGCTTCTTCGCGGGCGCCGGGGCCTGTAAGATATCCGGGCGTGGTCAGAAAATCGAGTTTCTCGACGAAGCGGCGATTGTCGTGGGTCATGATCGCAATGAGACGCCAGCAGCAGCTGCCGACGTCGTTTCCGCCGCCGCTGCCGGGGAGGCGGACCTTCGGGTTGGCGACGTCGCCGATGCACGTCGAATTGAGGTTTCCCCAGGCGTCGATCTGTGCGCCGCCGAGGAAACCGTATTCGATGAATCCGCGCTGGGAAGTCTCCATCGTGTCGCAGATTCCGGAAGCGTGAACCGCCTTGTTGAACGTGCGCATGTCGCCGACGGCGAGTGGCAGCTTTTCGAGGATCGCCCCGGTGCCGCCGAATTCGAATACGGCGACCAGGTTGGGTGCGTGCATGTTCTGCGCGAGGCTCGCCGCCAGCATCGGGATTCCGGTCCCGATGAACGCCGTGGCACCGTCTTCCATCACTCGAGATGAGAGGCAGATGAGGAGCTCGGACGCGGTGTAATCCCGGCTCATAACCAGCCTCCTCTCATGTTGAGGCGCTGGAGGCGGTCCCTGCCCACCTTCTCGATCAGCGCCGAATGGCTGGGGACTTCGTACACCCAGTCATTCATGTACGTCGCCATGCCTTCGGCTGTTTTCTGCAGTTCGATGTATTCGCGGTAGTGCGGTTCGTCGCGTTCGTAGTAGCCCGCCATCTCGCCGGGCCATGAACCGTAGGGCGCGTGCACGACGGCATCGACGAGATAGTAGGGGATGATCGTCCGGTCCGGCTGCTTGCGGATGTCATCCGACGGGACGATCTCTTCGGCGCTGACGATGACGTGCCGGCTCGCCCGCGACATCTCGTGGGCGAATCCGCTGATTCCGTCGATCTGGCAGTTGCCGAATTCGTCGGAGCGCGCCACGTGAATAAAACCAACGTCGAGGATGAGGGCGGGAACGAGCGCATACTTTCCGCCGGTGAAGGGGCACTCGATCACTTTGGCCGCGCTGCGCTTGAGGGTGTCGGTGCCGAGCATCGACCTGGCCGGCAGGAAGGGAACCCCCATGGCGGCGGCCTTGAACCGCCACGTGATGGCCGCGTTACTCCACTCGGTGATGCGCTCGACCTTGCCGCTCTCCACCGCCCGGCGGACATTGGCGTCGACGCCGTAGACCTCGAGCCCGATATAGCAGAAGTCGAGCTCCTTGATGCGGTCGGCGGCGAATAGGAGGTCGAGCTCGTGGACGCCCTGACCGGCCACGCAGAAATCGGTTTTTCCCGAACGGACCAGGGCCCGGGCCAGGGAAATCGGGCACCTCACCGTACCGTAGAGCTCGAAGCCCAGATAGTCCCCGTCCTTGACGAAGCGGTCGATCGCTTCGGTTTCAGACATGAGTTTATTGACGAGTTTCGTGGATTTCTGGCGATTCCACTTCCGGAATCCTTCGGGGTCGGGGGCCCGGAACAGGTCCCCCTCACCCTCGTATGTGATTGGTATTGATTTGGTTGCCACGACAGGCTTCCTCCTGATAGTGCCGTGTCTCGTGACACGGGCTAAAGATGGAAAATTGAGGGACGCCGGGAGGATATCATATTGTGAAAAATGTCACAATATCGAATTTACCGGGAGTGGTTCTTGAGGGCGGGTTCGATGATGCCGTATATTATGACGATGAACTTTCTTCGATTGCTGCCCGTGATGCTCAGCTGCCTGGTGCTCGGGGCGCATTTCATGAGGGCGGGACTGCTCCCCCTGGCGGTGATATGTGTGCTGGTACCGTTCGTCCTGCTGGTGAGGAGCCGATGGGCTGCGTTGGCGGTCCAGTTGTTCCTGGTCCTGGGCGCCCTCGAATGGGTCCGGACCCTGATCGCGCTCTATGCGGCCAGGCAGGCGGCCGGGTTGTCCGGGGGACGGATGGCGGTCATTATCGGGGGAGTGGCGGCCTTTACGCTGTTGTCGGCGCTGGTATTTCGTGCCCGGTCTCTGCGGAGCCGTTACCGAACAACCTGACAGACCACCGAAGGTCAACCGCCCGGGGGCGACCCCGCCGCTCCCGACGAGTGGCACTGGACGCAGAAATCCTTCCGCACATCGTGAGTCAACATGAAGACATAGTCCGACGAGTGGGGCTCGTGGCAGCTCACACACGTCAACGGTTGTCCCGTCCTCGGGTCGTTGTACTCGGATCCGGTAGGGTGGGCGTGGGTAGCGGCCTCCTCGTGACACGACGCGCAGAGTTCGCTGACGGTCGGACCGCTCAATTCAAGGATATTTCTGTTGTGCACGTCGTGACACGTGTCGCAGCCGTTGTCGATCGCCGCATGCACGTACTTGCGCGTGAATTTGTTCCCGCCGTGACATTTATAACAGCCGGAAATATTGTCCCGCACGGCGCCGTCGGAGGCGTGACATTCATTGCACGGCCTGGGGGGGTTAACAAACAAAAGGCCCAGGACCGTCCCCTGGAGGTACGTCGTGCAGAAAAAAGTACAGGACAGCAACAGCCCGGCCGCCAGGAATAGTGTCGATGCGTTTCGACCCGTTCCCGCCCTGCTTCTCTGAGTACCCATGGTGAGAATCTTACGGCATCTGGCGACAATATCAAGCGTATATACGGTGATGTGTGGAAACCACGGCGAGACGGCCGTCGAGTTGCGCTTCACCGAAGACGAAAAACCTTCTTAATGCGCCCGCATCGTGCCCGACGCGTGACATTGCACGCACAGATTCCTCTGCTGATCGAACGTCAACATGAAATCGTATTCCGACGAATGTGGTTCGTGACAGCTGGCGCACGTCAGCGTGCGTCCGTTTCTCGGGTCCTGGTACTCGGGGCCGATCGGGTGCGCGTGAGTTCTGGCCGCTTCTTCGTGACACGAAGCACAGAGCTCGTTGACGGGCGGTTCGCTCAAGTCGTTGAAATTATTCTGGTGCGGGTCGTGACATGTGGCGCAGCCTTCGTTGATCGCCAGGTGAACGTTCTTCCGTGTGAATTCGGCGCGGTCGTGGCACTGGAGACATGTTTCCAGGTCGCTCTTGCGGCGGAACATATTCTCGTGGCCTGCATGTGGCGAGTGACAGTCCATGCAGACTCCTATATCGCTTAATTCGTCTCCGGTGCGGCCCGCGCTGTGGACCGCCGTGAAATCGTCACCGTCGTGGCAGTCGTAACATACGGAAACTTTCGCCTGGACCGAGCCATCGTCGGAGTGGCAATCGGCACAGTCGCCGTCCTCGTAGGGAGAATGCAGGTTGGCGAGCATCAGACCGCTGCCGGCCCTGGCGGTGCTGTGAGGATCGTGACACGTCGTGCACCCCTCACCCGACAATTCGATTCCACCGTGAATCTTTGTCATTTCCTGCGTGCTGATCTTGTGGCAGGTCTGGCAGAGACGTGCTTCGTCCTTCTTGAGCATGTGCGCTTCGGCGGCGGCGTGCGTTTCGTGGCAGCTCGAGCAGTTTCCCCTGGCGTAAGGATCGTGCCGGGTCAGATCGTCCGCCCGGGCTTCGATCGAGGCATGACAGCCTCCGCAAAGCGTTTCCTGGCCAGCAACAAGAAAACCGTCACCGGGAGCGTCGTGGAGCTTGTGGCAGGTCAGGCACTCGCCGTTTTCGAGCGGCTTGTGGAGGGTGACCTTCTGTCCCTCATCGGTTTTGGCCTCGAGTATGTCCTCGTGACAGCCTATGCACAGTTTTGCGGGGTTCTGAAGCAGCGCCCCGAACATCGAGGTGTGCGGTGTGTGACAATCGATACAGTCGATGTCACCGATCTGCTGATGTCCCGTTCCCGATTCTTTGTCGTCGTGACACATGAAACAGGTCTCCGCGTCGAAGGATGCCATGACCGCTGTGCCCGAATCGTGGCAGGATTCGCAGTCGTTGTCGGTGAACGGCTCGTGCGCAACAGGGTTGAGCAGATTCTCGTCCGCCGCGTTGTGCGGGTTGTGACAATTCGTACACTTCGTATTGGCGACCTCATAACCCTGGTGGGATGTGTCCAGTGGTGGCTGGGTGAAGTCGTGGCACTTCGTGCACAGCGTCGGTTCGCCGGCGGTGCGCAGCGCCCCGAACGGGCCTCCGTGGGGCGAGTGACAGGTCAGGCAGTCCCCGTCCGCCACCGGCTGATGAACGACTCCCTCGGCGAATGCGATCCTTTCCTGGTTGTGGCACCCGTAGCAGACGTCGGCGCCTTCGCGGGTCAAAAGGCCCTCGTTCGCGGCGCCGTGGGGGTCGTGACACCCGCCGCACTCGCCGTCGGCGACAGGCTGGTGCAATAGCATTTCGGCGTCGCCGGCGGTCTGAACGACCATCTCGTCCATGTCGTGGCAGTCCATGCAAAGTTTCGACTGGGGGGACGTGAGCATGCCCTTGAAGTCTGAACCGTGCGGCTGGTGGCAGAAGTCACAGGACTCGTCCTGGGCCGGCGGGTGTGAAGATGGCTCGTTCAACGCGCGGAACTGTGGTGTGTGACACCGGCGGCAGAGAAGATTGGTTTCCCCGGCGAGCAATCCCGTCGTTGTGGTGTGTGTGAGGTGACAGCTGCCGCACGCCCCGAACTCGAACGGTTCGTGGGTGAACTTGACCGGCGCTTTTTCGTGGCAGGAGAAGCACATCTCTATAGGGCGCTCGTTCAAGAGCCCGACGTTCTGTGAAACGTGCGGGTCGTGGCACTCGGTGCAGTCGACCATGCCAAGAGCCTCGTGGCTGGCATTGTCGGCTGCGATATTCGCCGCGACCACCTGGTGACATTCGGCGCAGAGATCATTGGTGTCTTTCGTCAAAAGCGCACCGGAACCTCCACCGTGCGGCTCATGGCAGGACGAACACTCGCCGCGCGCAAAGGGTTCGTGGATCACACCGCTGTGTGTATCGGGACGCTCGATATTCTCATGGCATTTCCCGCACAGCTCGACCTGTGAAGAGACGAGCAAGCTGCCGAAACGGCTCGTGTGGTGGTCGTGGCAGGTGAGGCATGTACTGGTTCCGCCCGCGGCCATTGCGTCGGCTTTGAAATGGCTGCTGCTGCCGCTGATCCGGGCGGTGATGTCGTCGTGGCACGTTTCGCAGAGATCGGCGGCGGGAAAGTCGTCCTCCAGCGCGACGTCTCCATCGTCGACAGAGTGGCAATCTTCGCAATCTCCAGCGGCGAACGGAGCGTGCGCATAAGCGGCGGAGGGCGATTTGCTACTCGCCACGTGAGGATCGTGACATTCTCCGCAGCCGAAGTCCGCGGCGCCGGGAAACTCGTGCTTTGCCAACGTATTTTCGTGACAAGACGCGCAGACGTCTGTTTCGCTGGCGACGAGGAGGGCCGGTCGATCCGACGAATGGGGTTCGTGACACCTGGCGCAATCCTGTTTGGCGAAGGGTTCGTGGGCGTTCTTGTCTCCCAGTTTGGCCACGAGGTCCGAGTGGCATACCATGCAGACCGGTATGTCGGAGTCGAGTTCGCGCAGCAGTCCGGCGACGTTGGAAGCGTGGGGGTCGTGGCAGACCGTGCAGTTGCCGTCGGAAAGCGCCGCGTGAACATTGCCCGTTTCTATCTCGGCGGCCACACCGTCATGACACTCGGTGCAGAGGTCGGGCATTCCTTTTACGAGGATCAGTTTCTGCGAGAATCCGTGGCGCTTGTGGCAGGTCTCGCAGTTCTTGTCCTTGAATGGATCGTGGACGATTTTGAGTTTCGATTTGTCTTTGAAATCCTGATGACAGTCGATGCAGGTTTTCTTCTTGGCCGACGCGTCACCGCCAGGGGTGAACAGGACTAAGGCGGCCAGAACGACGGCCAGCAGAGCGTTGAGGGTGGGCCGAATCGTCGTGCCGGATATTTTATGTCTGTCGATGGCGGGCGTCATACTCATGGAGCGCTCCGTTACTGCGGTGTTTTTTCGTAAGTTTCGTCCCGATAAATGAAGCGGGTTACGTTGAAATACAGAAACGATGTTCTGGAGTAATGTGGAACCTGCAAGTTGTAGAACGACCACGACGTGTCGATGATTGAGTCGTTCTCGTAAACGACGAACTTGAACGCCACGTTTTCCGGTTCATGCGAGATGGAGACGACTTCCTTCGTCGAATCGATCAACGCAAAATGAGGGTAGAAGTCGACGACCTCGAAAAAGAAATCCGTGTCGCCCACCTGGACCCGTTCGTTCATGCCGACCTGCTGCGTCTCCTGAAAATCGGGGTAAAGCCGGTTCCGGACATCAACGGTGAGGTCGCTCGCCGGCTCCCAATCGTGTACCGTCTCTCCGGCGATCAGTGCGCCGGCCGCGCCAAGGAGAGATACTATAATAATCGCAGCGAGGCGCCTGGGGTGGCCGAATGATTTTTTGTTGTAGAGTTTCATGATGTATCCCGATTCTACTTCAGTGTTCCGGTCATATCTTTCACAGTGACCGCTGTCATCCGCTGGAGTGTCGCGATTCTGCCGAGCCCGAACACTGATTCTGCATCGTCGCCACGGCGTGTGTGCGTGGCGGCCCAGAAGATTTTGCCGGTGTCGGTGCGCACGATCCTCATGCTGATGGATACCAACGGTACCGTTTCCGTTCTGTTGGTAATCATGTCGAATTCATTGACGGAGCCCAGCAGGACGTAATCCGCATTGAGCGTCTCGCCGAGTTCCTGCATTACCGGCAGTGGCAGGCGGTCGGTGAATCGGATGCGACGTTCCAGTACGGCGTGATCGACGAGGCCAGGGTCTACGATGTCGAACAACCCGGAGTCGAGGAGCTGAACGAGAAGCGAATGCATGACGATGTCGCCGGCTTCGTCATATTTGCTCAGGTTGACGAGCGGCAAAACCGCAAGCGATTCGGGCTGATCGATCATCACCCCCGAGCGGAAATACTGGGGTTTCGATGAACAACCGGCGAGTGCCAGCGCACTCAACGCCACGATCAATCCAAGGGCTGACAATTTTGGTCGAATGTTGGCTGATTTCATTTCTTCGTCCGGTCTATTTGATTTTGCTGATCATTTCATTGCACATCTGCTGTGACAACTCGCCCAGGGTGTGGGTCTCGCCAACGCCGATAATGGGGGTCTTGGGGCCGCCGCGCTCTGTCATCGTCGCCATCCATATGACGGTGCCGGTCTCCGTATCGACGAAACGTGCCTCGACGGATATGGTCGGGAAACTCCCGCTGGTGCTCGGGACCATGTCGTACTGCATCACAGACCCGTAAAATATACCCTGAACACCGGTCGCGGACGCGATCTGTTTGAGCTGCTCCTTTGACGGGCCGTCAGGAGGTACTCGAACGCCGATAGCCTTGACGACGTCGTTGATGAAAACCCCGTAGTCGATCACCTCGAACATATCGGCGCCGAGAAGGGCTGTGGTGAATTCGATCGCAAACTTTTCTCCCGCGAATCGGTCAGCGGCGAGAGTCTTGAACGGCAGGACTCCGACTTTTGTATAAAAGCCAAGGTCGGCCTCGGGGTGCATGTAAGTGCGCATGGACTTCCCGCAACCTCCGGCAAGAGCAATCGTCAAGACGACAGCAACCAGAGCCGTCGCGGGTGGCAGCCGGCGCAGGAGCTTCGAATCGGTGTTTGTGAGATTTGCTGACATTTAAAAATCCTGTATGTAATTCAACGCCAGATAGCGGGTATCGATCCCGACTTCCCGACTGATTTCGGGAAAGGTGAAAGACACGGCGCCGCGGCGTGTAATCCACACCTGCATCTGGATGTTCATTGTGTTAGAACGCGTGTTGAGCGCAAATTCAGCCGCGTTCTGGTCATTCAGCACTTCATATTCGTTGATGCCATAACTGAATGTAACCGACGAGCGGGCGCGCATCCGAAGACTCGCGTTCACCACCACCGACGTGTCCTGGCGGCGGTTCCCTGTGGTCAGCACATTTCGGCGAACGTCGAGGCCCGCATTGAAATACTGTCTGGCAAAGTAGTTTGCCGTCAAGCCGTAATTGAAGCGATCGTTTCTGAGAAAATGCAACTGGTCGCTGTACCTGAACGATCTCATGTTGGCCAATATCAACCAGCTGGGTCGCGGTTTCAGGAATAACTCAATCAGACCCGTCGACTGGTACCTCTTCGTCGTCACCGGCACGTCATTGTGATGCTGCATCACGTTGAATTCGGCGCGGCCGTCGATGCCGCGGTACACCTGTCCCCTGAGCGAAGCGAAGTAGATGTTCGACGGGATGACTCCGTTGCCCAGCCGCTCTATCGGAAACCGTTGGGACATCTGCGCGAGGCCGTGCCACCGCCCGCGGCGGGGCCCGGTGAGAACGGCCTGGACGGTGGCATAATTGGAAAGATTCCGAACTCCATTCTGCTCCGAAGACAGATAGTTCCAGTCCGTCTCGATGCGGAACGGAGAGGTCGGGAGGAACTTGAGCTGGAATATCGCCGTGTCGTTGATGTTCTCGAAATCCATCTCTGCGTTGGTGGTCAATCGACGTGAGATCCATGACATCGATCCCCAGAGAATGTTCTGGTAGGCTCCGCTCAAGAGGGCGTTGAATGTGTGGTTTGTTGTCTTCGTGTCTTCGATGCTCAGCGAACGGCTCCGCTCCGTCAACAAACCCTCGTATCCCACCGAGGCGTTGAGAAGCGGGCCGAACGACTGGTTGTATCGAAAGCGGGCTCCGCTGACCGTGGTTGCGGCATCCGTCGAATTGCTGCTTTTGGAATTCCACCGGTTGAGTCCGAATTCGAAAACGCGCCATCGATAGCGGAGGTCTCCGCGCATGTCGCGGACCCTGCCGTCAAATACTCCCTGGAAGTAACGGGCGCGCTGGGCGTAGTTGAGCCGCAACTGAGGCAGTTTGGGCAGGTGCAGGTCGAGGTTGTAGCGTTGTTCGGTGCGTTCGATCGAGACGGACGATTCCAGTGGGGTAATGTCCTGCTTGGGGGCGTATCTCGCATCGAAGGTGTAATACTGATTGCTCAACAGGAGTTCTCCGCGGTACCGAAGCAGCGTCTGGTCGACCGTGAAATTCTTGGAAGTATTGACGAAAACTGATAGCAACATATCGCTGTTGTCAAATATCCGGTCCCGCGCTTTCAGTTCGTACCGCTGCAGGAAAGCCTCGAGGTCGGTCGCTGCCGTCTTGTTGTTCTGGTAGGTCCAGATGATGCGTCCGCCCAGCGTGGCGGTTGCTGACAAATCGTCCGGGCTGGACAAGAGAATCACCGCCGCCAGCCCTGCAGTCACTATCGATATTCTGCGCTGGCGGCCCAAATTTTATAATCCCCCGGGGTTCGAGGCCGGATTGTGCACGTTGTTCGACGTCGGCGAGGAGTAGTCACTCCCGTGACACTCAAAACAACCCTTGGTCGAAAACATCTTGTGAGGCCCGCGATCGGAAAGTGTGTTCATCACGATACCTTCGACCGTTCTGGATCCGGGGGCTCCGTCCGACTCGATGTGACACCCCAGGCAGAAACGGCGGCTCTGCAGTGGGTCTCTTCTGGTATCGGTCAGGTTGGCCCATCCCGGACGTTCGTCGCTGATGAGGCGCGAATTGGGTCCCTGGCCGTTGTAGCCGCGCGATCCGTGGGCGTTGTGGCAGTCGTAGCAGGGGAGTTTGTCCCCCTTGCGGATATGGGACGGCCACGAAAGTGCGATCCGGGGGTCCAGATTGATCTGATGCCCGGCGTAGTCGCCGTTCATCGACGAGTCGTAGTAGTCCTGGATCAGACGTCCCGAGCTATCCATGCCCATGGGCCCGAACGCGGAATGACAGTTGAAACAGAGCTGGTAACGCGACGGAAAGGTCGGTTCTTCGTAGCCTCCGATACCGAGGTAAGGGGCGACGAGCATGTCGAACGGGTTTTCCGATCCGTGGGGACTATGACAGTTCATGCAGCTGCCCACGCCGGCAACATCCAGACGTGGCATGTCGGGGTCGTTGCGGTGGGGGGAAAAGTAGCCGAAGCCACCGATCATTCCGGGGTTGTCGTAGACGATGGCTCCCGGCCACCTGTCGCGATAACTGACACCCCACACCTTTTGACCGCCGCCGTTGTACTCGAAGTACCCCGCGTTGGGGAAGCCCTCCGGTATTCTCGACGTTTCTGTCGCCGGATAGTTGGTCGGCATGGCCTGGTGGCAGGGGCCGGCGCCGCCCTGCGAGTAGCAGAGCAGATTGGAATTCTCGGCGAACAACGCGCTGGGAAAGGGAGAATCCCCGGTTTCGAGCGCATGCTGGTCGTGGCACTGCCCGCAGCTTCCCGTGGGGGTGGTCGGCGATTCGATGCGCTTCACCCCGTTGTCGGGATCGAGGTGCGGTGAGTATGTCGACTGGGTGTATGCCGGTACGCTATGTAATACAATAATTACGTTCAAAAACGCCAGAATCAGCCAGGGGATGGCGTGGCCGGCGGAAATACCCGAATACTGTTTCGATTTCATCTGGATCTTCACTCCGTAAAATGTCCTTCATCGATTCTCCAGTGGTCGCCGGCTTCGCGGCGGCCTGTCGGTGTAATTCTAGCGGATTTTCGGGCTGCGGGGCGCTGAATTCAAGAGGGGGGGAGAAGCGGTGATGGCTTCTCACCCCCCACTTGATCACCATTGTCAGACCAACAGAAGCTACCCCTGCACGTGGCATTGCTTGCAGAGATCCTTCACCACGTTGCCGTCGTCGCCTTCCTCGGTTACCGTACCCGTTCCGCTCATAAAAATGAGGCCGAACGAATTCTGGTTGCCGTGGGATTTGTGGCACGACATGCACGACGGGGTGTTGTCGGCTGCCGGCGGATCCCAGACTCCACTGGCGCTCATCACCTGCACACGGTTCGTGCGACTGGTGAAAAGACCAAGGCTGGAATGACCACCAGTATGCGCTCCGATGTCAGCATCGGCCGCAGGGTGACGTACCCATTCCGTGCCCGCTGCACCGCCTACCTCGGGACCACCCTTGGCTCCGTGGAAGTCAGTGTGGCAGCCCTTGCAGAAATCCGCATAGGCCGACGCTGTCGGGTCGGGCTCGTTGAAGAACACGTTGCTGTAGCTGTAGTGCGTCGAAACTCCACCGTCATTCACCTGATAAATGTCCTTGGTCAGGTCATTCGTCGCCGTCGCGTAAGTGATGATGCCACCCGGGAATCCATAATTGCCCGGATCGTGCTTCGTGTTACGCCACGCGTTGCCGTTGGCATTGTATCCATGCGGCTGGTGACAGTCGGTGCAGTTGAGACCATCCGAGTTGCTCCAGGTAGGGTTACTACCCGGTGCGACGCCGGTCGCGTCCAACGTGTGTCCTGTCGAAGCAAAGCCGTTACCCGGCCGGTTCAAACTTCCCGCCTGACGGACGTGCGATCCCGTGTTCACTCCGAGAACGTCGGGGGCCCACATCTGCCCGTCGTGGCAAGTCAAGCACAGGTCATTGATGTCGTTCCGGAGCAGGTAGTGATACGGTCCTGTCGTCCCGAGCGGCGTCGAAAATCCCGTGCCGTCTGCGTTGTACCCGTGGGTCTGGCTGTAGTGCATGACGTGGCAGTCTGAACAGACCAGCGTGGCTCCCGAGTGGAAGTCACCCGCCATCGCCATCGGCACACAAACCATCAGCATTGCTATGCTCAATAAACTCGCCGTTTTTTTCATTTCATTTCACCTCCTCTGTCAGTCCAAAAATGTGAAGTGTCGAACACATCCTCATTGGCCAGCGGTTTCGACGTCGTCGGAGACGATTCGAAAACACTGGTATCGGTTGCCCGCTCGTTCGACGACGAACAGGCGGTCTTTGCCGTCGGTATCCACGCCCGACGGATAGTTGAACGCGCCGGGATGATCGCCCTTGCCGCCAACGTAAGAAATGAACTCGCCCGTTGGCGTAAAACAGCTGACCACCTGGCGGATAGAATCGACAACCCAGATATCTCCCGTCGGCATGACGGAGATGCTGGTCGGGTGTGAGAAGTTTTCGAAGCCGGAGTCGTGTTTGCCGAATCCGATCCTGAATTTTCCATTTGCGTCGTAGATCTGCACCATTAGTTCGGCGCAGGGATCCGTCACGTAAATCATGCCGTCCGCGTCGACATCGATCGCGGTGACGCAGGCTTTGCCGGGTCCGCCGGGCTCGAGTTCGATGATTCTTTCCAGTTCGTAGTCAAATCCGATGACACCGACGAAGCGCCCGGCATCACACGATATTGTGGCGTAGACCTTTTTGTCGGGGCCGATGGCGACGCCGTCGAATCTCGCGTGTTCACCGCACTCTTCGTACGGCGGTTCGACCGTGGCAATTTGGCGGCCGTTGCGATCGAGTATGTCGAGATAGGGAACTGCCGCGTCGGTAAGGTATATCTGGCCCTCCGTGTCTACGACGATGTGTTTGGGCTCGCCCAGACGCTTCTCTCCGTTCACCGTGACATGGTGGTAGAAACGGAATATCGGCATGCCATTCTCGTCAAATACGACAACCTGGTGGTTGCCCGTATCAGCGATGTAGCACTCGTTATTAATGGAGTCATGAAAAATGCCGAGGGGGCGCGAAAGGTCGGCGCCGGCAGAGTAGCCGTTGCCAATGTGTAGTAACTGAACGGTTACCGCGTTGGCCGTTGCGCTGTAAATAAAAAAG
The DNA here is from genome assembly GCA_965372695.1 of uncultured bacterium. Taxonomy (GTDB): domain Bacteria; phylum Krumholzibacteriota; class Krumholzibacteriia; order WVZY01; family JAKEHA01; genus CBDUWU01. The sequence goes on along the minus strand of CBDVDJ010000006.1, from coordinate 1,189 downwards.
CCGAGCATAAAGCTCGTTACCAGGAGCACCCTGGATGCATGTTGGCCCGATCCCATGGTGTCATACTTGGGGCGCATGAGAGTATTTTACGGCAAATTGGTAGGAATATCAATTTCTAAATTGTTATTACGCAATTAATCACATTACGTGCACAGATATGCGTATATTCGGAATATATATGGATAATGATGTACAATATAGATAAACCGATATTACAACGATATCTGTTATCGCTTGATATGGGTTAACAACTATATGGACGAGGAGTCATGCTTGGCGACCGATTCTGGTGGGGCATATCGTCGAGCACACGACGGCAATGGCGACAATAAGCCGTACACTCTGAAGGAAGTCGTGTGAGATAGATCAGTTAATAATAGGACATTTTAAGGGAAATATCGGAGTATTTAGTAATAATCGCTTGACGGGGCGTGTGGATTATGTAAAATTATTCTCAATTGCATAGTTTTGCATAGATATGGACGAGTTTGTCCATATTCTTTTATTTGGTAAGCATTTGCCGCATCAATTAGTTGATCAACAATCTTCTATTGTCCGTAGTCGAGGTCCACGATGCCAACGACTCAGATTCACTGCCTGGGACTCAACCACAGAACCGCACCCGTTGAATTACGCGAGTTGTTCGCGTCGCCGGTAGTCGATCCCGAACGCGTGTTGTATCCAGATTCACCGCTGGATAACGAACAGGCGGGTGGCGACACAAGCGAGCCGTCGGGCGGGTGCCCGTACCACACCCAGAGCCGCACCAGCGGTGATGTGATCCGCGACCGGCGCGCCAACGGAGACCGTCCCGCGCGTATCCGCAGGGCCATGGCCCGGCGCCCGGCGAACGGAGCGTTCGCGCCGCTGGTAGAGGTGACGGTATTCGCCACCTGCAACCGGATGGAAATGTACGCGTGCGTGGATCCTGAAACCAGTGACCCCGAGAGCCTTCTGCTCAAGTTTCTCAGCGTGGTATATGACGTCGATCCCGACCGGTTGAACGGCCATCTCTATCACTACAAGGGAATGGAAGCGGTTGCCCATCTGTGCCAGGTGGCGGTGGGGCTCGACTCGCAGGTAATGGGTGAGACCCAGATCATGGGGCAGATTGCGGGCGCTTACGAAAATTCGCTCGAAACTATTGCGGCGGGGCCGTTCATTCACGCCTTGTTCCGGGCGGCGATCC
>CBDVDJ010000005.1:0-17843 GCA_965372695.1 uncultured bacterium | reverse complement strand
CGGAGCTGCGGCTACTCGCGCTGCTGACGGGCGCGCCGCGCGGCGCGCCCGCGTGGAGCGCTCAGATCCCGGAGCCGAAGATGATCCTGGAAGAGGACGAACGGGATCATCTGGATCAGCACGGCGCCCTCCCGGTAGCGCTCCTTCAATCCGAACATCGGAAACCCGCGATAGAGAAACTCCATCGAAAACAGAAGCACCGTCCATCGGGCGGCGTAACCCCAGAGGTCGAGGCTGCTCTCGGCGTAGAAATGGTTGGCGTCGGAAGAGCGCGCCGCCACTAGCAGAATAACGATCGTGACGCCCCGGGCGACGGCGACGTGCGGGATCCACAGGCGGTAACAGGGTCAGAGAACGGTCCATTGGCGTACGAGCGCCAGGTAGGGGCCGGCGAGGAGCAGGCGCGCAAGAAGCGCCGCCGCCACGAGTCCGGCGGCGATCAGGGCGGTCCGCTTGAACCGGGCCGCGTTGAATTCGAGTGCGGTGTTGCCGTACAACCTGCGGCTCCCGGCGGTTACCGCCGGCAGGAACGAGACGATGGCGGCGGCGATCAGCGCCCACAGCCACGGCGGCAGTGCGATGAGCGTGACGAGCACGACGTTGTTTCCGTGGGTGTAGAGGACGGCGGCTCCGGCGGCGGCGGTTCCGAGCGCGATTGACATGGCGACGCACCCGGCGATGCCGAAGCTGGCGGCGGTGAGCACGAGAAACGCGGTGAAGCCGGACAGGATGATCGCGACCCCGAAGGGCGCGTCTGTGGAGCCGGCGATGGCGGCCTCGACGGTCCGGGCGGCTGTGGCGGCGAAGGGAAAGCTGTCGAGGACCCGGTCGCGCACGAACGCCGCCGAGACGAGAATGGTGAGGAATACAGTCAGCGCCCAGCGCCACAAGGCACCCGTCACTGCGTTGGACTCTCCAGAGCGGACTCTGCGCAGCAGGGGTCGCACGATGGCCGCGGTGGTCACGAGAGGGCTCAGCGGCGCGACGGAGACGGCGAGCGAAAACACGACGGCGAGAATGCTCGTGCCCACGATCCGGTTGTTTTCCCCGGAGACGCGATCCCGGCGGGCTTTCGCAGCGTCGGATGGGGGCGCGGGCGAAGGCCCGGGCTTTCCGGATCCAACCCGGCGGGGCTTTTTTTTATGATTCGATCTGGCCATCGCGCAATATGGTGGTTGGTCCTACCGATTGAACATCAACAGGTTAGCACAGGGCGCGGAGAGGGTCAGTACAAACTTCGCTGCCCGGGAGTACCGGTATGTACGACTAATATGGTCCGATATCGCTTTGGTAGCGGGCTCGGAAATGCTAGCATGCGGGTGGACGAGGGGAGAAATGGCAACAGGTACTCAACACGATCGCGAGGAACGAATGATGCGTAAAACGCTGAGATTATCCATGATGGTAGCCCTGGCGGCGGTGGCCGTAACGGGCGCCGCACTGGCCCAGGACATGACGCCCGAGGAGCAACAGGCGATGGTGCAGGCGATGACGCCTGGGGAGCACCACAAGCTCATCGCCCAGTTTGCCGGCAAGTACGAATACACGAGCAAGATGTGGATGGCGCCGGACGCCCCGGCGATGGAGTCCGGGGGGACCTCGGTGGCGGAAATGGTGATGGGCGGCCGTTATCTGCAGGACACGGTCGAAGGCGTCATCATGGGCATGCCGTTCACGGGAACAGGCTGGACGGGATACAACAACATCACCGGTGAGTACATATTCGCGTGGATCGACAACTTCAGTACCGGGATCATGACGGCGACGGGCAGCTGCAGCCCGGACGGCAAGGTGCTGACCTTCGAAGGGGCTTCGCCGCAACCGGGAGTGCCGGAGCCGGTCCCCTTCATACAGGTGGTCACTCTGATCGACGACACACACCACAAGATGGAGTGGTACATGCCGTCGGAAGAGGGCGAGATGTTCAAGACAATGGTGCTGTCCTACACGCGCGTGAAGTAGGGCCACCGCAGTGTCGTGTAATACGGCCCATGCCCGGAGGGTCGCCAGACCCGACGGGTACAGGACACGCAACCGACTGCGATAATCACCTCACAGGGCCGCCCGTCGGGCGGCCCTCTTCTATTATCCCGATCCCCGCTCTATAAACTGGTAAGTTTCTTACCGCCATTATGGCGGTAAAAAGACTTTACACTTTTGACGGCCGATACCGCCGTCGTACGCGCTTTACACTTTTGACGGCCGATGCCGCCGTCGCGCGCGCATTTCTTGGCTTGTTCGGCCTTCAAACCGGAAGAACCGGGTTTGTCGATCAGGCCCCCGGGGCCGGGGGAGAGGAGGCCGCCGTGATAGCAGTGAGGACGGCGAGGAAACCTCTGAGGTCGGTGGGGGAGACGCGGTCGGCGATGTCGGCTTCGAGCTGTTCCAGGGCTTCGCGTATCCGGGTGGCGTGGACGCGGCCTTCGTGTGTGAGTTCGACGAGGAGTGCGCGGCGGTCGCGCGGAGAAGGCACTCTCCGCACCCAGGAACGGGCCTCGAGGCGGTCCAGGAGGCTGGTCATGGTCGATCGCTTGACGCCGAGGACACGGTGCAGCTCGGTCATGGGCGCGGGGGTATAGCTGGCCAGATAGGAGAGCAGGTGCCCGTCAGTCGTTGTCACCTCGAGTCCCGCGGTCTGCTGTTCGATATATCCCGCGATCTGCCTCGCCGTCTTCTGAACGGGTGATAGAAATCGGACTGCCACGGGTCTTTCCTGTCGTGATATGAGGAATAATAACGATATCGTATAATACGAAAGCGTACTATATAGTCAAACAATTGACAAGGAATAATGCTTGTGGGTAATAACGAAGTCAGGCCGGGTCTCAGCCCGCCGAGTGGGCTCGTTTGCTCTCTTTGGCGAGGTGGGATTGCGGGATTTTGAGGCCGATCATGTCCCAGGGGAGCACTTCGCCCTGTTTTCTGGCCCGCAGCGCGTACCAGTCCGGGTCCAGACCCACGTCGGCCAGGACCTCTTTCCAGCGGGGCAGGTTGAAGCACTCGTTCCACGAGTCCATCCGGAGACCCGCTTCACGGCCTTTCAGGAGCGCGTCGGCGAGACGGCGGTCGCCGCGTGCGAACACCGCCTCGAGATAACTGGTGTCCACGTCGTGGAATTTCAGCTTGATCGCCTTCGACGGCCGGAGTGAGCGGATGTAAGCCTGCTTGGCGAGCAGTTCGTCCCGCGGATTCATCGCGTCCCACTGGAACGGAGTGTGGGGCTTGGGAATGAGAGAGGAGATCGACGCGTTGATCCGGGCCCTGCCGCCCTTTACGTTCGGCAGCGTCGCTCGAAGCTGACTCGTCTGCTCGCACAGATCGACGATCCCCTTGAGATCCTCTTCGCGCTCCGTCGGCACCCCTAGGAGGAAATAGAACTTGATCAGGCGAGATCCGGCCTCGAAGGCGGCACGGCAGCCGGCGAAGAGGTCCTCGTTGCGGATCGGCTTGCGGATCACCTCGCGGAGTCGGTCGGTCGCCACTTCCGGCGCCATCGTGAGCCCGGCCTTGCGGACGGTGCTGGTCAGGCCCGGCAGGCGCTTGAGCTCGGGGCCCACGCGCAGCGACGGCAGCGAGACATTGACCCGCCTCGAATCGAATCGGCCGACGAGCGCTTCGAGCAATTCGAGTATCCCCGGGTAATCGGCCGTCGACAGACTGGTCAGGCTGATTTCCTCGTAGCCCGTCTCCCGGTACACCGCGTCGGCCAGCTCGAGCACCTTCTCGATCGACCGCATCTTCAGCGGCCGGTAGTGCTGGACCGCCTGGCAGAAACGGCATTGATTGGGACAGCCCCGCATGATCTCCACGTTGATCCGGTCGTGGATGACCTCCACGTTGGGCACGACCGGGCTGACGGGGAACGGCGCGTCCTCCATGTTGAACACGGTCGTCTTGGAAACCAGCGCCGGCGCCGGCGCCGCGTTGTCGATAGCGGCGAGGGTGCCGTCGGGGTGGTAAGAGATTTCGTACATCGAAGGCACGTACACGCCCGGTAACCGCGAAAGGTCGCGATGGAGATCGCTGCGCGTGCGCGTTGCGTCGCGCCGCCAGTCGCGTATCGTATCCACGATGGGGAACAGGACGTCCTCGGCGTCGCCGACGAGGACGGCGTCAAAAAACGGAACGACCGGTTCCATCGCCATGGAGATCGATCCCCCGCCAAGTATCACCGGATCGCCGGGCGAACGCTGCGACGTGAGCCGCGGAATGCCGCCGAGTTCGAGCATGTTTAGAAAATTGGTGAACGAAAGTTCGTACTGCATCGAAAATCCGACCACGTCGAACTCCGAGAGCGGGGTAAAAGTCTCCAGCGAACAGAGCGGCAGGCCGCGGGCGCGCAGCTCGTCTTCCATGTCTATCCAGGGGGCAAATACCCGTTCGGCGGCGATGTCGTCGCGCCCGTTGAGCATGTGGTAGAGGATCTTCAAACCCAGATGCGACATGCCGACGCCGTACGTGTCGGGAAAGGCGAGGGCGACTTTCAGATCTACGGACGCGTGATCCTTGACGATGGCGTTGCGCTCGCCGCCGGCGTACTGGCCCGGCTTCTGAACGCGCGGCAGAACCTGGTCATACAGGATGCTTTTGTAGTTTGTTGTCATGGTGTTTGTCCACCTCATCTCCAGGGTGGAAGATATAACATAATATTTTCCGCCCCGAATGTCACGCCGGTCGTGTATGTTTCAAAAATGCCCGAACTACCCGAAGTCGAAACCGTGGCGAGGGGGTTGTCCGGCCCGCTGTCCGGCCGGTCCATTGAAGCCGCCCGCGTTTACCGCCGGGACCTCTACCGGGCGGGCAGCTTGCCTCTGAGACGTCTCGACGGGGCAGAGATAGTCACCGTCGAGCGCTTCGGCAAAGCTATCCTGTTCCGCACGGTTCCACCTGCGCCCGTTCTTGTGGTCCACCTCGGGATGACGGGGAATCTGTTGATAGAGCGGGGGCCCCGGTTGCAGCGGAAGCACCGCCACGCCGTACTCGGATTCGACAACGGGCTCAGGGTGGAGTACATCGATGCCCGTCGATTCGGGTACCTCTGGGCCGGTCCGTACGAAGGCCTGGGACACACGCTCAACATCGGGCCCGACCCGTTCGAGTTGACCGGCGCGGGGCTGAAGCGACGGCTCGGCGGGCGGCGGGCACCGGTCAAGTCGCTGTTGCTGAACCAGGCGCTGGTGGCCGGCCTGGGAAACATCTACACAGACGAGATTCTTTTCGAAGCCCGGGTACACCCGCTCACGGCTGGATCCGTCGCCGCCAGTGACGCCGCCGGAATCCTCCGTCACGCGCGGGCCCTGTTGCGCCGCGCCATCGATGCCGGTGGCACTACCATCCGTGATTATCGAAAGAGCGACGGGACGAGCGGCGAGTTCCAGCGCGAGCTGGCGGTGTACGCCCGCACAGGAAAGCCGTGTCCGCGTTGCGGAACCGCGGTGGAACGAATCGTCATCAGCGCCCGCAGTACCCACTTCTGCCCCCGTTGTCAGATGTATCGTAGATAGAGGGTCAGCGCCGTTCGGGGTGGACCATCTTGGGGTCGGTTGCGTCGCGCAGCCCCTCGCCGAGCAGGTTGTACGCTGTCACCGTTACGAAAATAGCCAGCCCGGGAAATGTCGCCAGCCACCACGCCATCTCGATATACTGTCGCCCCACGGAGAGGATCTCCCCCCAGCTCGGCGTCGGCGGCTGGACCCCGAGGCCAAGGAACGACAGCGCCGCTTCGATGAGGATCGCATTGGCCACGCCGAATGTCGCCGCTACCAAAACGGGCGCAAGCGAATTGGGGAGTATGTGGCGGAAGATGATCTTTCTGTCGCTCGCTCCGAGTGCCCGTGCCGCCTCCGTAAATTCCTGCGCCTTGATCCTGATGAACTCGCCGCGTGTGTAGCGCGCGATCGACGTCCACCGTGTCAGTCCGATGACGATCATGATGTTGTAGATCGAAGGCGGAAGGAACACAATGACGGCCAGGATGAGGAAGAGAAACGGAAAGCAGATCACAACCTCGATGAGGCGTGACAGCACCACGTCAGCGACACCACCGTAGAATCCGGCGAGGGCGCCGACCAGCACCCCGATCAAGAGCGAGATGGCTACCGCCACCAGGCCCACTTTGAGCGAAATGCCAGCGCCGTGGAGCATGCGGGCGAAAACGTCACGGCCCAGGTTGTCGGTGCCCATCCAATGGGTTCCACTCGGTGGCAGAAATGTCTCGTCGAGAGAAGTAGACAAGGGCGAGTAGGGGATTACCGGCATCAGGAGCGCCGCGGATCGGTCGAGCTTGACCTCATCGAAGTCGACGGGGAACAGTTCCGGATACCTCAAAACCCAGCGAAACGGTATCATCTCGGAAACGGCGGGGAAGTACAGCTTGTCGTTCCATTTCATGAGGATGGGCTTGTTGTTGGCAATCAACGGGGCGAGGTACGAGACGACGAACAAGGCTGTCACGATTACGAGGCCGGCCATCGCGAACCGGTCCCTCCTGAAACGGGTCCAGACGATTCTCCAGAACCCGGGGCTGTTGTCGCCGCCCCTGTTCGAACCGAATACGTGCGCGCCTCGTTCTCCGGCCGCAGATTCGGGGGGATAATTGTTTCTGGTGTGTTTGTCCATCGTCTATCCGCCGCTCAGTCGTAAACCACTCTGGGGTCGGCCCACGCATACATCAGGTCGGCCAGCAAGGTACTCAAAAGAACCATCAACGCGGTAATAAAACTCAAACCCATCACCGTCGGGTAGTCGCGCGACATCACGGATTCGTAGAACAGCGCGCCGATGCCAGGCCAGCTGAAAATTGTTTCCAGGATGATACTGCCGCTGATCAGGGTAGGAAGCAGCAGGCCGAGCATGGTCAGCACCGGGATCAACGTATTGCGGAACACGTGGGTGTAGACCACGTGTTCTTCATCGAGCCCCTTGGCTCTCGCCGTGCGGACGAAGTCCTGCCGGATCACCTCGAGGGTCGAACCTCGTACGAAACGCGACAAAAACGCCAGCGAACCGTACGTGAGACAGATCGTCGGCAGCACCATGTGGCGGGCCCGGTCGAGCCAGTACCCCAGGAACCCGAGGTCGCGTGCATCGAGGGACTCCATCCCGAAAAACGGCAGTATCTGGAGTTTGACTCCGAAAAGCATAATGAGGAGCAGGGCGACCCAGAAGTCGGGCAGCGAATAGAGCATGTACAGGATAGTGCCGTTGATCTTGTCGAAGGCGGTGTTCTGCCGCAATGCGGAGAGCAACCCCAGGGGGATCGCGATCAGGAGGGCAATGAATAATGATGCGATATTCAAAGCCAGCGTGGCCGGCAGCCGCTCCATGATGAGTTGTATCACCGGGCGCCGCGCGTGGAACGAGTCGCCGAAATCAAATGTGACGAGACGCTTGAGCCAGGTCAGATAGCGAACGTGGAGCGGTTGGTCGAGTCCGTACAGCGACAGCATCTGGTCGTATGCCTCGCGGGAGAATCCCGCATTCATCGACCCTCCCTGTACGACTGTGACGGGGTCACCCGGCGCCAGGTTGATAATTAAAAACGTGACGATCGTGATGCCGATCAAAGTCGGTATTACGTATGCGAGTCGGCGCAGGGTGTAGTTCAGCATCGGTCTCGCCGTTTATTTCCGGGCGGACTTCCAATCGTCGTCTATGTACCAGTAGGTCGAGCCCGGATAATAGTCGTACGGTCCGTTCGGCGAGATAACGATATTTTTTACTCGCATATGAATCGGCCACTTGTCCGGAACGGAGTTGATAAACGTGTACGGCTGGTCGAAATGCATCATTCGATGCGCTTCGTGATAGATCTCCGCGCGCTTCTTCTGGTCGAACTCCGTTCTCCCCGCTTCCAGCAGGCTGTCCACGCGGGCGTTGCTGTAAAAGCCGTGGTTGAGTCCCTTGGGCGGCACCTGCGACGAGTGAAACGTGTCGTAGATGTCGGGGTCGAGGTCGAGGCGCCAGGCCAGCATGCACGCGTTGAAGTGGCCCTGGTCTACTTTTTCGAAAAAGGTCGCGCCTTCGAGCTGTCGGATCTTCATGGAAATGCCGGCCTTGCGCAGTTGCTCCTGGAAGAGCTCGGCGAACTGTTTCGCGATCATGCTGCCCGAGTGTATGAGCATCTCGAACTCGAACTTGATTCCGTCCTTGTCCAGGATTCCGTCGTCATTGGAATCCACCCAGCCGGCTTCACGAAGCAGCCGCTTTGCATCCAGCGGGTCGAACGGATGGGGCTTGATCGACCGGTCGTAGGCCCACGAGTTGATATAAAACGGGCCACTGATGAGTTTCGCGTAACCCGAGTAGATTTTTGCGTTTATGCTCTCGCGGTCGAACAGTTTCGTCATGGCCAGACGCACCCTCCGGTCCTTGAACCATTCGGTCCGGCAGTTCCAGCCAATGTAATTGTATTTCGGGACGTAGAAGTGGTACTTGTTGAATTTTCCGAGGAAATCCTCGTCGTTGGTCTGCCGTTCCCACTGGATCTGGCTCACGCGCATTTCATCGAGCTCTCCCGCCTTGAGCGCGTTCAACGCCACCGCGTCATCCTCGATCACCCGGAAAATCACCCTGTCCAGCCAGGGCGGGTCGCCGTGGTAGTTGTCGTTCCTCGAGACGCTGATGTACTGGCCCATCCGCCACTCGTCGAACTTGAAAGGGCCGCTCCCCACCGGTTTGCGATTGGCCGGATTTTTGTCAAAGTCCGGCACGTCATAGATGTGCTTCGGGATCGGCGTGAGCTGGGTGAGTGCGTATACAGACGGCGCGTAGGGTTCTTTCCAGTGAAAAACAACCGTGCGGTCGTCGACGACTTCGAGACGATCCAGTTTGTTGAAGTATCCCGCCTTGTTCAAGGCGGCCACCTTGGGGTCCTGGATCTTGTCCATCGTGAACTTTACGTCGTGGGCGGTAATCGGCTTGCCGTCGTGCCAGAAAATTCCGTCACGCAACCGCAACGTGATCACCATATGATCCTCGCTCACGTCGAAGCTCTCGGCGAGAACGGGAACGTATTCGAGGTTTTCCCCAAAGTAGATCAGCGGATCGTAAAGGAGCAGTGTGACGTAGTTCTCGTAAACAGTGGTGCCCATGACCCAGTTGAGGGTCTTGCACTCCGATTCGATTCGCCTGACCAGTGTTCCTCCCCGCCTCGGCCCGTCCGCGGTAACGCTCGTGCCCGCGTCGCTGTCGGTTTTCCCGCCGTCACCGCCGCCGCATGCCGTCGACAACGCCAGTACGATTGCCATGCCCAGAGCCGCGTAGTTAAAGTTTCGAGGCCGGTCCATTCGTGTCCCTCCTGGTTTCTTGCTCGCCGAATCGTGTGGTTTGCCCGAATCAGGCCCAGTTTATCATTTATTCTGATCGGCCGATAACAAGTATTTGGGCTAATATCAGACGTCTGGCGCCGGGGCAAAAACTGGATAACTTATTTATAATATAGGCGTTACAGGGCGAGGGCGAAAGGCCTGTCCGGACGGGGTGGATGATTTCGGTTCACAGGCCGGGCCCAGTATGTTATACTCTACCAACGAGTTGTGAGGGGAGAGGTCTGATATGTTTCCGGACGGTCGGGACGCGTGACACTGAGTCCGATTGAAGTAGCTGCGCAAACATTGCCACCAGCTTCGGAAACAGATTCCCGGTTCTCGAGCCTCGACATAGCCTCGATGGAGGATCCAATGGAAAGCACGAGAAAGGGCATCGTGCTGAAAGTGATTCTGGGTTTGACAATGGTTGGCGTACTGCTCACCAGTACGCAGGCGTATGCCCAGGTCGAACCCGACCTGCTCGTTTATCCGACTGCCCCATCCATATTCCGGTTCAATCCGGTCGAATACGAATTAATCCTTCCCGGCAACCCGGACTTTGATCCGCTCCACCAGGTCGGTGGCGCGTCGTTGTGGGACAGGACCGCCAACCGTATTGCCTACGAGGTGTTCAAGGCACCGGCCCTGACGGGCTTGACTCCCTCGTTGAACGGACGGAACGAGTTCGTACTCATGACAAACGAATTCAAGGTTGTCGTCGACGGCTTCTGCGAGTTTCCCCGCTATCTGGGGCAGATATACGTCCGCTTCGCCCCGGACCCCCCGCAGGCAACGGCGCTGATCGAAATGGCGGGGCAGATGATCGACGCTCTCATCCAGCCGATCGCACCGATCAACGTCGAGGATGAGACGCCAGAAGGCTATTATTCGAACTCGCGTCTGGTTCACGTGCGCTGGTCCGGAGCCGTTGGAATTCGTATCACCGCCTACGGCGACAAGAACAACAACAGGGTCTTCGACGGCGGCCTGCCGCGGTGGAGCATTTACGTCGAAGACAATTCCGTCCCCGTCGCACACACGACCTGGGGCGCGATCAAGGCGAGATTCGAGGATTGACGCCGTCCGACACCCCCTTCGGCTTCCCGCTTCCCGATAGTCTCTTCGTGTAATACAATCCAGCTACGATGGCATGGCTCGACGAAAATACGGCCGGCGAGCGCGAGGCGCGACCAATGGCGGGCGGCGACCTCATCGCCGCCGTGGCACACCTGCGCGCCCATGACCCTGTGATGTCCGCTTTGATCGACAGACACGGGCCGTGCAGGTTGTCGCCATCGACTCCGTATTTTCCAGTCGTGGTGGAAACCGTGATTTCGCAGCAGCTCAGCACGCGCGCCGCAAAAGCTATCTACGGCCGCCTCGTCCAGCTCGTCGGCCGCAGGTTGCCGCGCCCCTGTGACATACTTGCCATCCCCGACCGGCGATTTCTCGAAATCGGGTTTTCGCGCTCCAAGACGCTATACGTAAAAAACGCGGCGAAGCTGTTCGGATCGCGACGACTCGGGCCTCGCACGTTGGCCCATATGTCGGACGCGGACGTGACGGAGCTGTTGACGTCCGTCAAGGGTATCGGAGACTGGTCGGCGCACATGTTTCTGATTTTTGCTCTGGGACGCCTCGACGTGTTTCCCGTCGGAGACCTCGGGATGCGAAACGCCATGGCAAGGGCGTACCGCCTGCGAAAGCCGCCCACTCCCGGCCGACTCGAGCGAATCGGCGACCGATGGCGTCCTTACCGTACCGTGGGGACGTGGTACATGTGGGCGAGCTACGATAACGGGTGAATGTGCGAATCGACGGCCCGGTGCGGGCGTTTTCTTCATCCGACGATTTGCCGGCGGAGGCGACGGATGCCGAGGGGCATGAAGACCGCCGTCATCGCCAGCAACCCCAGGAAGTTGATCGTGGGAAAAGCGGCGTCTTTGCCGTAGGCCGTGAAGTCGCCAACCGCGTTCATCATCAGGCCGGTGGGCAGAAACATGGGGACGGCGCGCATGACCTGGGACGTGATGAATTCGAGCGGCCACCAGCATCCGCCCAACGCCGCCAGGACGAGCGCCGTAATCACGCCGACGGCGTTCGCCTTTTCGAGTGACGTGAAAAAGCTGGCCAGGAGCAAGCCGAGCGAGATCGCCGCAACCATATACGCCGCCAGCATGATCGCGGCGTATCCCCACGGCCACTCGAGGCGCACACCCAGCAGCAGGGAACCGACGCCCGCGATCATCACCACCTGCAGGCAACCCCACAGGAACCGGGAAACCACCTGACCGATAAAGAGCTGCCGTACCGACGTCGGACTCATGGTGATCCGTTTGATCTTACCCGACTGAACGTCCTGCACCCACATCACCAGGAAGTAGGTCGTGAGCTGGAACAGTAGAAACATTACCACCATTGCCGGCAGCTGGTGCTCGAAGCCGCCGGCAGTGTGAGGCACCTTTCCCAGGTGGCGCGATTCGATGTAGATCGGCCCGGTCGACTCCACCAGGGCTGCGATCGCCGCGCTGTCGGGCGCCGCCACCAGCCAGTTCTTTTTTGCGGCGAATGTCAAGGTGAAGAGAATCTCGCGGACGCGCATCGACAACTGCTGCACGCGCCGGTCGCCGAGGCCGCCGCGAATGATTTCGATGTCGGCATCGTCTCCTTCGATAATCGAGTGTATGAGGCTGTCCGGCAGCACGATCGTGGCCTGCCGCTCCTCGAGTACGACTATACCCTTCTTCTCCAGAAGACCCTTGAAAATGGCTCCTACGTACCCGGGGTTCGTGCCGCGGTCGATCGCGACCCGGGTGTCGGGCGTTGGACCGCCCCCGAACATCGTTCCGAAAAACCACGCGAACGCGATGGGCGCGGCCAGCGACCAGATCACCGATTCCTTGTCTTTGAACGCGAGCCGCAGCTCGAGCTTTGCGATTATCCACCAGTTGCCCATGGTTACACGATCCTCTTGCGTCCGACAATGATACTCAGTGCGAAGAAAGCGCCGCAGTAGGCGTAGAGCAACGGCAGTGACACGCCCGTGTCGCGTCCCGTCAGCGTGCGCGTAAGCGCCGCGTTCGCCATGCCCGTCGGTATTTTCTCGGCGATGGCCACTCCCCAGGCAGGGTAGGCCTCGATCGGAAAAAACCCGCCGCCCAGCACCATCAACACCATGAGTACGACCGAACTGATACCTGACACCGCCTTGATCGAATCGGTCATGGCGAAGATGGTTCCGTTGATCCCGGTGATGAAGAGGATCAGGGCCACGGCGATCAGATTGGCCTTGAGGATGCCGGCCGGCGGGATATCCCAGATGATGCCGCCGAGCAGGCCGGTGCACACCGCCATAACGTACAGAAAAGACACGGAATACATACGCTGCTGAAAAAGGATGTTGAACGGCCGCATCGGCGTCATGACGATGCGGTGGTTGATCTTGTTCTTGCGGTCGAACAGAAAACGGTACTCGATGGCAAGCGAGAGCGACATCAACGCAAAAGCAACGAGGCCGGGGAAGAACAAGGCCGCCATGTTGAATTCCCAGATTTCCTTCTTCTTGTTCTCGACGATTTTGACGTCGATGTTGGCGATGGCGCCCAGGTTGGGCGCATTGTCACCGAGGTTGTAAAGAGTTTCCGCGATGGCGGCGACTTCCGCGGCCGTCGGAGCCCTGTCGTCATCTATGAACCCCTGGATCGCGGTCAACGGCTCCTTGAACAGAGACACGGCCCCGTTACCCAGAGTGGCCAGGCCTCCGACGATACCCTCGGCGATCTCGGGGGCAATTTCGTGCCTCGGGTTCCGGTAGAGGATAAGGGTGACGGGTTCGTATCGCAGCAGCTTTTCGCCGAACTCCGGTGGTATGACGAGGGCGGCGGATGCTTTTTCACGACTGAAGAGCTTGTCGGCTTCTTCGAGGGACTCCACTGGAAACAGCGTGATCAGGCCCTCGAGTGGTCCCTGGTCGAGTGATCCGGTGACGAGCTTCGACACGAGAGAGCTGTCCTGGTCGATGACGGCCAGTCCGACGGTGAAAGCGCTGTCGCCACCGAATGTGAGCGTATATATCGTCATGAAGACGAACGGCAGAAGCAACCAGAGGAAAATCCCCCCCGGTTTCTTCAGAATTCTCGTCCAGTACATCCGGAACAGGTGCATGATGATTTCCCGTCTCCCTATTCGCGGAGTTCCTTGCCGGTCAGGCGAATGAAAAGGCTCTCCAGTGACGGCGGCCGAACCGAGACCTCCCGGACGTTTTCCAGCGACGCGGCCATTTCGAGGAGCCGCGTGGCGTGGACGGAAGCCGAGGGCATCGCGACCACCATTTCCTCGGCGTCGCCCGGCATGACCTTTCCGCCATCGATTTGTTCCACGAAGGCTGCGAGCGGTGCGCGGTCGAAAGTGCCGCGGAGGCGGATGATCTGGACGTCTTCGATCCCGGCGCGCAGTTCGTGAAGCGTACCTTCAATGATGATTGCGCCTTCGTCGATGATGCCGATACGGTCGCACAGCCGTTCCGCTTCTTCCAGGTAGTGGGTGCTGAGCAGCACGGCGGTCCCGCGCCGGGTGATCTCCTCGATGTGGTCGAGAATCTGGAGCCGGGTCTGCGGGTCGAGCCCGACGGTCGGTTCGTCGAGGATGAGGGCTTTGGGCTCGTGGAGCAGTGCGAGAACCAGCGTGAGGCGCCGCATCATGCCGCCCGAGTACTGGCTGACCGGGTCTTTCTTGCGCCCGGACAGACCGACCCAATCGAGGAGCTCCTGCGCGCGCGTCTTCAATCGGTCCGCGGGAACGCCGTAGAGCGATCCAAAAAACATGCAGTTCTGGATCGCCGACAACTCCTCGATCATGACCGACTGCTGTGGCACCACACCCAGGATCCTCTTTGCCTCCAACGGGTGCCGGGTAACGTCGAACCCTCCAATCGAGACCGATCCCGTCGATGGTTGCAGCAAGCCTGAGAGAATGTTGATCGTCGTCGATTTGCCGGCGCCGTTGGGTCCGAGGAGGCCGTAAATCTGGCCTGGTGCGACGGAGATCGAGATGCCTCTGAGCGCCTCGACTTTGCCGTAGTTTTTTGTTAGCTTGGTTACTTCGATCATGACCATTCTCCTCTAGGGCTTGCCGCGAAAATGACCGCGTCAGTATAGCCGGGCCTTTACCGGGGGTCAACCGGATGTCGACGCAGCTCGAGATACTCTACGAAGACAACCACATGCTCGGTGTGCTGAAACGCGGAGGTCTGCTCGCGCAGGGCGACAAAACCGGCGACGACACGGCGCTCGCGATGGCGAGACGCTACGTAAAGGACAAGTACAACAAACCCGGCAACGTGTTCATCGGTCTCGTCCACAGAATCGACCGGCCCGTTTCCGGGGTGATGCTGTTCGCCCGGACCTCCAAGGCAGCGTCACGCCTGGCCAGGGAATTCCAGGCCAGACGGGTGGAAAAGACCTACCTCGCCGTCGTTACGGGGCAGGTCAGCGATGACGGCGGCGAACTGGTTTCCTGGCTCGAGCGTGTGCGCAACAAGTCCCGCGTGGTTTCGGGGCCGTCACCGGACGCGAAGGAAGCCATCCTCACGTATCGTGTTCTCGGCCGCGGCGGGGACACGACCCTTCTCGAGTTGCGACCGGCCACCGGGCGCCATCACCAGATCCGGGTCCAGCTCGCGGAAATCGGGTATCCGGTCGTCGGTGACATGAAGTACGGCGCCGGCGAACCTCTGCCCGACAAGACGATCGCGCTGCACGCCGCGCGAATCAGGGTGAAGCACCCGACCCGAGACGAGATGATCACCGTCGAAGCGCCTCCGCCACGGTCACAACCGTGGCAGCCCTTTCGACCTACCATCGAAAGTTATTTCGAGACAGGTGAATAAGGGCACCGTCGCGGACACCGCCCGGATTGATCGTCAGGGCCCTTTTACCCGTCGCCTCCATGAACGCGATCACGACGGCGAGACCCGCCGGGATGATGTCGGCCCGGTCCGGGTCGATACCGGCGAGCCTCCTGCGCTTTTCCAGTGGCAGAGCCAGGCACTGCTTCTCCAGAACCCGGATTTCACCGATCCTTATCTTGGGCGTGGTGACGGAAGTATGAATCCACGACGCGTCGCACATTTTCTTGATCGTCGTTACCGACCCGCCCGACGCGACCAGATCGACACTCGAGGGTGAGAGTGCCGCGCGGGGACCGGCGAGGCCTCCGAGACCTTTGAAAAGCAGCGACACCGAGTTGTCCACGTATGCGCGGAGTTTTCTGAACTCGCGGGGTGCGATCGGGTCTGAGCGGAGGAATCGTTCGGTGAGGCGGAGCGCCCCGAGGGGCAGCGTCCGCACGGTGACAATTTCGCCGCCGTTGCCGTGGACGAATTCGACCGAGCCACCACCGACGTCGATCAGGTAAAGGTGGGGTTTGTGGTGGCGGACCCTCGTGCGTGCGCTGACAAAGGCGAATCCCGCTTCTTCCTCCCCCGAAAGAACGCGGACGTCGACGCCGGTTTCCCTGGCGATGTGTCCGGCGGCCTCGGTGCCATTTGTCGCGACGCGGAAAGCGTGCGTGGCAAACGCGCACACATGCCGGCAGCCGTACTGCTGAGCGACCTGGAGGAATCTTTCGATGGCGTTGATCGTGCGGAGAATGGCGGCGGCGTTGATATCTCCTTCTTCGCCCAGGCCTTCCCCCAGGCGAGTGGTTTCCGTCATGAAGTTTTTTTCGACGGGTCCATTGTCGCCGCCGTCGACCGCGGCGACGGACATTTTGACCGAATTGGTGCCGATGTCGATCACCGCGATATTGGTCTCTTCGGGGGGCGGGGTGGTCATCATTGGGCGCCACTTCGGCGCTGCGATTGCAGGTTCAGGATCCAGGTCCGGATCGTGGGATCGCCGGGGGCAAAATAGTTGGCCGCCTGACGAAGCGTCTCTATGGCCGCGTCGATGTCACCGGTGTCCTGGTACAGCCCGGCGAGCGCGACGAGCGCGTCTTTCTCATATCCCAGAAATCTCGATATCTCCTTGTAGCTCTCGATCGCTTCGCTGATCTTGCCGAGGTCTCGCTGAACCTCCGCGAGCGCGATGTACGCGGGTACGTGAACAGCGGTCGTCGGATCGACTACCGACCTCAACATGCGTTCGGCTTCTTCCAGGTTGCCCGCCGCCGCCTCGACGCGGGCCAGGCCGGTTATGCCGCGTACGTCATTCGGGTCGAGCCTTGCGAATTCCCGGTAAACGAGGAGGGCGTTTTCGTACTGACTCTGGCGGATGTAGCAGTCACCGAGCCAGTCCAGGGCGTTGAGCGCGTATATGTCGGAACCGCCCCCCGGCGGCGGGCCCACCTTCCGAAGAAACTCGATGGCTCGTGAGCACAACCCCTTATCCCAGTACAGCAATCCCATGTTGTAAACCACGTCGCGCGCGATCAGCTCGAAGGCGCTGGTCGGCTCGTCCTGGTTGATCTGCCACGCCCGCGAATAGTGGTCGAGGGCCACATCACGCCGGTTGAGTTTCATGTAAGCGTTGCCCAGCGTGCTGTGCGAGAACGCGGTGGAATAGGCGCGAATCCGGGAGAACGAGAGGTAATCCAGGTTGACCACGAGTAATGCCAGTGCGAAAACGGTGACTGCGGCGTACGCACGCACGTTTTTCTTTCGAATCGTATCGACGAGATAAACAGCCGCGAACGCGGCGAACAGGATCAGGACGGGCATCACGGGCAGCCGGAATCGCGCATTCACAAAAAACAGCACGACTCCGGTCATATAGGTAACAACGAACAGGTAGAGCGCGGACAAGAGCCGCCGGCGTCTCCACTGCAGCACTGCTCCGAGCAACGCCAGAGGGGTGATCAGCCAGAACCCGGGCAGAGGCACGTGACGCATGCCGGCCAGGCCCCAGAAGAAATAGATGAATTTGTTATTGGCGCGTTCGGGGCCCGACCAGAACACGCGAAATTTCTTCCAGAAATGGGCGGCGGAGTCGCCCGGGTGGCGTTCGATCCATTCGATTCCGCGGGAATAATAATAGTCGGACACTTCGGCGAGCTTTAGTTTGCGTCCTTCGTCGCGCTCGGCGATCTCGATGGCGTCATGGTAGCCGCCCCACCAGTCGGCGCGAGTGCCCGGTACGATGGCCGTGCTTCCGTCCGAGGCGGGGTTGTTGCCGATATAAAAGTTCACGCCTCCCGACGCCGCGATGGGGACGATCGAGTGGCCCACCACATAGTTGCGCACCATGACGGGCGCGATCACGACGGCGACTGCTCCGGCCAGGACGGCGGTTCTGGCCAGCCACTCCCGGTGCTGGCGCTGGATGCGACCGTGGTTCCAGAAAAGGACCAGCGGGAGCGTGGGAAAAAATATAAGGATGCTCGGTCGCGCGAGCGCCGTGAGCCCGAATACAATGCCCGCCGCGGCGAGCAGCAGCCATCCACGCCGGCCCTCGAGCCTCACCGACCGGGCGAGAAGCAGCAGTCCCAGCGTGTTGAGGACCAGGATGGTGGTGACGATCAGCAGGTCGCCTTCGAAAT
>CBDVDJ010000004.1:0-18897 GCA_965372695.1 uncultured bacterium | reverse complement strand
TTCCCAGCAACAATTTCAGTACGATCATGCCGTCGCGCGGCGCGCGGCCAGGGGGGCTGGCCCCGTCGGTCTCACCGGCAGGGTGGCGGGCTTTCCGGAACACCGCCCGGGGGCCGTCCGGTTTCCCTTCGAAACCACACTCGACGGCGAACGCGTCGTGCTCCTGGCGTCGGTGGTCGCGTTCGGCGTCGGTTACGGTGACAGCCTCGCGCTCGCCGCGAAGCTCTCCATGGGGCGGGCCGACCGGCGCGATTACCTGCAGTCGCGCGGGGCCGCGGGGTACCTCCGCGCCCGCGCCGGCGGTGTCGAGACCATTCGGCGCGCGTCGCGCTACGGCCCGGGCCGGGTTGTGTGGCGGATACATGATTCGGTACGCTGCCGCCTGACGCGCCGCCTCGGCAGCCGGGCGGCGCTGCCCGCGGCGCTTTCGATCGGTGACCGGGGCCGGGTGTCGAAGCGTCTGGCGGCGGCGTTCGCCCGGCTCGGCGTCTCACACCTGCTCGCCCTCAGCGGGATGCACCTGGGGATGATCGTGGTGCTGATACTCGGCGTGTTTCGTCTGGCGGGTCTGCGAAGCCGATGGCCGCTGTTGCTCCTCTTGACGGCGTACGTTTGCGTGGTCGGGAACGTCGTGTCCCTGCACAGGGCTTACGTCATGGCCGCCGTTTTGATAATCGCGGGGACGCTCCAGCGCCCGGCGAATCCCCTCAAGGCCCTCGGGGTAGCGCTGTTTGTCCTGTTGGCGTTGCGGCCGGGACTCGTCTACTCGGTCGCGTTCCAACTGTCGTTCACGGCCACGCTGGCCGTACTCCTGGGGGCGGCGAGATTACGGCGGCCGGTGGGCGCCGGGCGCGTGCGCCGGTTCGGCCACGGGATCGTGTCGGCCGTCGTCGTCGGCACGTGCGTCCAGTTGTTTCTCGTCCCGCTCCAGACCCGCTACTTCGGAGGAGTGACACCGTTGACACCCTTGACCACGGTCGTTTTACTGCCACCCGTAGCGGTTGTCATGACGTTGACCGGGGTGGCGCTCGCCGCCGACGTGGCGGTGCCCGCCCTCTCCGGCGTGGCATTTGGAGCGCTCGGCGCTTTTACCGGCTCATTCGAAGCGCTTGTGCTCAGGGTCGCCGCGCACATGCCGGCGCCCGTCGAAGTGCCACAACCCGACGCGCTTCTCTACTACGCGGCCGTCGCCGTGCTGCTCAAGATTTTTGATGCGGTTTTCAGGCGACGGGTGCTATAGTAGCCCCATCTTTCTCAATCTGTGATTCAACATCATACTATAATGTACGGACGAAGATGACGCCGTGACGGGAAAGCGGACCAGACTCGCTGTCCTGGCCTCGGGCCGTGGGAGTAACTTCCGGGCCGTGGCCGAGCATTGCAAGCGGGATGATTACCCGGTGGAAATCGCCGTGCTCGTGACGGACAACCCCCGGGCAGGGGCGATCGGGACCGCCCGGGAATTTGGTATCGAATACCGGACGGTCCAGCCGGGGAAGAAGCGCGGCCGACTGGCGCCGGGCGAGGAAGAGAGGACCGTGGAGATCCTCGACGAATTCGGCGTCGACCTCGTTTTCCTCGCCGGTTTTATGAGGATACTCAAGGGCGCGCTCCTGGATCGTTATCCCAACAGGATCCTGAATATTCACCCGTCGCTTCTCCCGAGCTTCAAAGGACTCGAGGCGCCGCGCCAGGCGCTCGAATACGGGGTCAAGGTCGCGGGTTGCTCCGTCCACTTCGTCGACAAGTCCGTCGACGGCGGCGCCATCATTCTGCAGGCGGCGGTACCCGTCGAGGACGACGACGATTTTGACAGCCTGGCCCACCGTATTCTCGACGAAGAACACCGCATCGCCGCCGAGGCGATCAAGATCGTCGCGCTGGGAAAATTTCGCGTCGACGGCCGCCGGGTCCTGACCGGGCAATAAACACCCTCGCATATTTTTTCTTGGAGGAACCGTGACTACAGCACTCAAGAGCACAACGCAAATCGGTCTCGAACCGGACTTCGCAGGAAAGGTGCGGGACATCTTCGACCTCGAAGACAAGCTGTTGATCGTCACGAGCGACCGGATCAGCGCATACGATTCGATACTCCCCCAGCCCATCCCCGGCAAGGGCATCCTCCTCAACCAGGTGACGCTCGGCTGGTACGATCACTTCAAAAACACCTTGAAAACACATTTCATCACGGAAGACGTCTCCGAGTTTCCCGCGCCATTTGGCGGCCACCCGGAACTCGCCGGGCGCAGCATGCTCGTCACCAAGGCCGACCGCTTCGACGTCGAGTGCGTCGTGAGGGGCTATATCACCGGGTCGGGATGGAAAGAGTACCAGCGCGACGGAATGGTATGCGGCATCGAGTTGCCCGAAGGCCTGGTGGAGTCGCAGAAGCTTTCCGAACCCATTTTCACGCCGGCGACCAAGGCCGACACCGGACACGACGAAAACATCTCGTTCGAGAAGATGTGCGAGATCATTCCGCTCGAATACGCGGAAAGACTCCGCGACATCAGCATCGATATATATATGAGCGGACTCGAGTATGCGCGTGACAAGGGGATCATCCTGGCGGACACCAAATTCGAGTTTGGCCTGATCGACGGCGAGATCACGATTATCGACGAGATGCTTTCTCCCGACTCGTCGCGATTCTGGCCGGCCGCCGAGTACGAAGCGGGCCGCAGCCAGAACAGTTTCGACAAACAGTTTATCCGCAATTACCTCGATGAAATCGGATGGGACCACAATCCGCCGCCGCCCGATCTCACCGACGAAGTCATAAAAAAGAGTTTCGATCGTTATAAAGAAGCCTATGATCGATTGTTTCCCAACCGCAATCTGGAGAAATACCTGTGAGCACAATTCAATCAACTGCGCTGATAAGCGTCACCGACAAGAGCGGCCTCGAAGATCTGGCCGCCGCGTTCGTCGAGGCCGGCATCCATATCGTCGCCTCGTCGGGCACGCAGAAGTACCTCGCCGAAAAGGGAATCGAGTCCGAAGAAATCGCCGCCTATACCGGCAGCCCGGAGATACTCGGCGGCCGCGTCAAGACACTCCATCCCAGGATTCACGGCGGTATCCTCGCCGACCGGGGCAACGAAGACCACGTCAAGACACTCGACGAATCCGGCACGAACCCGATCGACTTCGTCGTCGTCAACCTCTATCCGTTCGAAGAGAAGTACCGCTCGGGGGAGCTCTCGCCCGAGGAGCTCGTCGAGTATATCGACATCGGAGGCATCACCCTGCTGCGGGCCGCCGCCAAGAATTACAAGCACGTCGCCATTGTGACGGACCCGTCGCAGTACCCGGAAGTGATAGCATCGCTCGGGGCCGGCGGGACCACTCCCGAAACGCGCGCAAAATTCGCCGCGCTCACATTTGCCCTCACCGCCACCTACGACGCCGCGATCCTGCGGTTCTTCGAGAAAATCGTCCCCTCCGGCGAACTCCCGCAGCGTATGCCCATCGGCCTCGAAAAAATCACCGACGTCCGTTACGGGGAGAATCCGCACCAGAAAGCGGCGCTCTACCGGACGATCGACGACTCGGCTCTGGCCGGGATGATTCAGCACCAGGGCAAAGAGCTTTCGTACAACAATTACCAGGATATCACCGGCGCTTTCGCGCTCGCGCGCGAGCTCGGCCGCGAGTGCGTCGCCATCATAAAGCACACCAACCCGTGTGGCGCCGCGTGGTGCGGCAACGTCCTCGACTCCTTCCGGCGGGCGCTGGCGTGCGACAAGACGAGTGCCTTCGGCGGCATCGTGTCGGTCAACGGTACCGTAACGGGCGAGCTGGCCAGGGAACTCACACAGATGTTCCTCGAAGTCGTCCTCGCGCGGGGGTACGACGACGACGCGCTAGCGGCGTTCAAGAAGAAAAAGAACGTCCGCATCGTTACGATTCCGGACAAGTACTGGGCCGAGGCCGAGCCCGGAATCATGGCCGTCGTTTCGGGAGGCGTCGCCCTCGTCCAGGAAACGGATACAGGCTTGCCCGAGCTCGACGAACTCAGGCAGGTCACCACGCGCGCCCCTTCCGACGGTGAGATGAAGGCGCTCAAGATGGCGTGGAAGGTGGTAAAACACGTCAAGTCGAACGCAATTGTAATTGCCGATTCGGACGGGACCGTCGGTCTCGGCGCGGGGCAGATGAGCCGCGTCGACTCCGTCCAGATCGCGACGCGCAAGGCATTCGACGCCGGTCTTTCGATCAACGGCTCGGCCGCCGCCTCGGACGCGTTCTTTCCCTTTGCCGATGGCGTGACCGAACTGGCGAAGAGCGGAGTGACGGCGGTTATCGAACCGGGCGGATCGGTCCGGGACGAGGAGGTTATCGCCGCCGCGGACGAAGCGGGCGTGGCGATGTTGTTTACCGGCCGCCGGCACTTCCGGCACGTCTAGCCGGGGAACGGAGAAATAACAGATGCCCTCGGGTGGAATTGTCATACTCGACTACGGCTCCCAGTTCACTCAGCTGATAGCGCGGCGAATCCGCGCCCGGGACGTGTTTTCGCAGATCCTCGCCTGCACGGCGACGCGCGAGGACGTGCTCGAATTCGAACCCCGGGGGATCATTCTGTCCGGAGGGCCCTCGAGTGTGCGCGAAGAGGGGGCGCCGCGCCTCCCGTTCGACATCTGGTCGCTGGGGCTTCCGGTGCTGGGCATCTGTTACGGCATGCAGTTGATCGCGCTCGAGGCCGGTTTCGAAGTGGTCGAAGCCGGCGAAGCCGAATACGGGTACGCGAGCATCACCACGCGGTCCGGCGAAGGGCTCTTTCGCGACACGCCGACGGAGCAGCAGGTGTGGATGAGCCACGGAGACAAGGTATCGGCCGACGAGAAGAATCTCGAGGTCCTGGCGATGTCGGACAACAGCGAAGTGGCCGCGTTCGCCGTGCCCGACCGGAACGCGTACTGCGTCCAGTTCCACCCGGAAGTCCACCACACCACCCACGGCGCGCAGATCCTGCGCAACTTCCTCTTTGACATTTGCGGTTGCGAACCGAACTGGTCGGCCGGCGACATTATCGACCAGATGGTCGCGGAAATCCGCAAGACCGTCGGTCAGGGCCGGGTCATCTGCGGCGTGAGCGGTGGCGTCGACAGCGCCGTCGCCGCGTGCCTCATCGATCGCGCCATTGGCGACCGGCTCTTCTGCGTCTTTGTCGACAACGGACTATTGCGGGCCGGCGAAGCGGAAAACGTTGTGGAGCTGCTCGGCGAGCACCTCACCGCGCCGCTCGAATTCGTCGACGCGGGCGACCGTTTTCTCGATCGTCTGGCGGGCATTACCGAACCCGAAGAAAAACGCCGCCGGATCGGCAATCTGTTTATCGAGATTTTCGAGGAGGTCGGCGACAAGAATGGTCCGTTCGAGTTCCTCGGGCAGGGGACGCTCTATCCCGACCGGATCGAGAGCTCGTCGACGGGTGGCCCGTCGGATACGATCAAGACCCACCATAACGTCGGGGGACTGCCGGAGGACATGAAGTTCGGTCTCGTCGAGCCGCTCGGACTCCTCTTCAAGGACGAAGTGCGCGAGATCGGCTACGCCCTCGGTTTGCCCGACAGGCAGCTCAAGCGACACCCCTTTCCCGGCCCCGGGCTCGGCGTGCGTATTCTCGGAGAGGTAACGCGGGAGCGTCTCGACCTCCTGCGGCAGGCCGACAAGATCTTCATCGACGGCCTGCACCAGTGGAATCTCTACGACGACGTCTGGCAGGCGCTCGTGGTGCTGCTTCCCGTTCGCAGCGTCGGGGTAATGGGTGACGCCCGCACGTACGGACATCCCGTCGTTCTGCGCGCCGTAACCAGCACGGACGGGATGACGGCCGACTGGGTCGACCTGCCCGGCGACTTTCTCAAGGAAATCTCCAACCGGATTATCAACGCCGTCCCCGGCATCAATCGGGTGGCGTACGATATCAGCTCCAAACCCCCCAGCACGATCGAATGGGAGTAGGGAATTCCCCGATTCCTCCGTCCGATGCATTACGGCGGACCTTCGTGCATTAAAATTGCTATAGAGTTTATAGAATTACCGTGTCCCGGCCCCGCCGACGGGTTCTGGCGATATCTTCTGAAACTGGTTATAATTAAAAGTATGTTCAGACGAACTTTTGCTACTCTGCTCCTCGCCGCCCATCTGATGGGCCCCGCGGGTGTTACGAGGGCCGGTGCCGACGACGGCCCCCTGGTCCCGGATTCGGGCCCACTGTCGGGGTTTGCCTCCGCAAGGCTCCTGGCGGGATACGGCGAGGCGAGGCGGGCGCGGGACCTCACGCCCCGGACTGGTCGGGGCGGTGCCTCGACATCGGAACTGGTCGAATTCGAGGCACGGCTGCTCACCGAAATGGGGGACTACGAACTCGCCGACAGCCTCATCGCCGGCCACGCGCCCGTGGGGAACGACGCGGAGATCTTTCGTTACTATCTTCGCCGGGCCAACCTCAACTTGCTCGCCGGCCGATACTCGCGGTCGCTCGAATTGCTGGAACATACCGATTCGATCACCGGTACGGGATTTACCGCCTACCGCGACTACGTCCGCCTCTGTGCGAATCTCGGCCTGAATCGCCCGGCACCAGCCGCCGCCGCCGGTGGAATCGTCCTGCGAGCCGATGTCCCCGCTTCGCTCTCCCCGGAATTCGAACTGGCGTTCGTCGACGCGCTTTCGCGGTCGGGACGGCCGGCCGACGCGCTGGCCGTGGTCGAGACCCTCAAGCGCGGCGTGCGCCGGTCATCGGGCATGCCCCCGCTGCTCGAACTGGACTATGAACTCTATCTGGAATCGAACGACGAGGACGCGGCGCGCGATACGGCGTATAAACTCGCCCGGTCCTACCAGTCCTACAGTGAAGCGGATCGCGTTGTCGTCGACTTCAACGATCGTGTTCCGCCACAACAGATGAAGAACGACGAACTCCTCGCGAACGCGGGGGTGATGACGATCCACGGCCGCTACCGGGTCGCCCGGTCGATGTTGCGGGTGCTCGACGAGCGCACGCTCGCCGGTCGCCAGAGGGAGGAACGGTCGATCGTTAAAGCGCGTTACTACTACCACACCGGCGAGTACAAGCGCGCCGTGGCCTTGTCGAAGCCGCGGTTCACGAACCCCGCCCACCGCCGTGAATCGATGCTGATCCTCGCCCGCTCCTATCGACGATCCGGCGATCGCAGGCGGGCCGCCGACGTGTACTCGCACTTCGCCGGGGTTTATCCCAACGACGGCAAGGCGGCGGAGGCGCTTTTTGTCGCCGCCCGGCTGTACGAGCGAACCGGCAACGAGCGCCTGGCCCGGGATACGCTCTACAAGCTGCGCAAGTCCTACCCCTCGAGCTATTACGGACGAATGGCCTCCTATCTCGGAGCGGAGTACTATGCGGCGCGCCGCGATTATGATCGCAGCGCCGCGATTCTGTTGAGGACGCTCAAGCGGTCGCGATACACCGACGAGACGGCGATCTACTACCTGGCCCACACTTACGGCAAGATGGGAAGAAACCAGGATAAGCAGCGGTTGTTAAGTCAGTTAGAGGAGTTGGACCCGTTCTCGTTTTATCTCTCTCCCGATGTGGCGGACTCCTTCACGAGGCCCCCGACGGGCAGCACCGGGTTGGTGGCGCTCGACGGGGATGACGGCCTCATCGAATTCCTCGCCTCCGCCAGCCGCCTCAAGGAAGAGGCGCGGCGCACCGTCGGTGAGGCGCTGGTTTCGGCGGATGTGCCGGTGGAGTTCGGTCCGGAGGTCACCGCCTGCATAGAGCGCGGCACGTGGTTTCTCGATGCGGGCTTCCGGGACTGGGGGGAAAGCGAACTGGCGAATGCGAGCCGTCACTGCCTTGATTCGCCGGCTACCCTGCTCGAGCTGGGCCGCGTTTACGACCGCTACGGGCTGCCGTGGCACAGCATCCGTCTCTACCAGCGGGTCAAGGACTCGATACACTGGAAGAAGCGGCGGGCGTATGCGCGTGAGTTCGGGTACCTCATGTATCCGCTCCCTTACCCGGTGCAGATCCTCGAAAACTCCGCCCGGTATGACCTCCCGCCGCACCTCGTTTATGCGCTCATCCGGGAGGAAAGCCGGTTCGACCGCAAAGCGATATCGCGCGTCGGCGCGCTGGGTTTGATGCAACTGATGCCGGAGACCGGACAATATGTGGCGCGCGAGCTCGAGATGCCCGATTTCGGCGAAGACAGCCTGCTCGACCCCGAGGTAAACATCGCGTTTGGCATCTGGTACGCGTCATCCCTGTTCGGACGGTCGAACGGCAACTACCACCGCACCCTCGCCGCCTACAACGCCGGCCCGTCGAACGCGCGGCGCTGGTTCGGCGGGTCCCGAGCCTCGCTCGACACTATCGAAGCGGTCGACGGGATCGATTTCCGTGAAACACGCCTCTATATCCATCGCATCGTCGAATCGGCGAACATCTACAGATCCCTCTATTTCGCCCCGCAGCCGTAAGTCCACGAAGTGGGCGTAGCCTACGAAGTGGATGTTGCCCGGGAGTCCCATATCAGGGTATGAATCAGGTACGACAGCGGACCGGAATCGGTCACGTGCAGATTGCAACTATATCTGAATCCGGGAAGCAAAAATTGACATCGGCGGTTTCCGGCGCTTCCGGTCGCCAGGCCCCGAAACCGCCGACTGGCAGAACACTGGCCACCGGCCCCAACACGGAGACCCGAGATGACCGACGACATCGGAGCCACCCCCGTCAGGGCGTTCTCGATAAAGCGGGAACTGCAAAGAAAATCGATACATCTGTCGATGATCATCATCCCGGTGTGGATCTACGTCACCCCCCCCGACTGGACCCTCCTTGGCCTTATTATTGCTACTTCCGCAACGGTTGTCACGGACCTGCTCAGATTGACCGACCGCCGGCTCCGGGGGTTCTTTCTCAGATTCTTCAGGTCCCTGATCCGGAGCCATGAAGAGGAGCACCTGCTCGGTTCGACATATTTCATGATCGCGGCGCTGTTGAGTGTCCTCGCGTTCGGCGACACCATCGCCATCGCGGCGCTGACGTTCCTCATCATCGGGGATACCATGGCGGCGATCGTCGGCAAGAAATATGGCAAACCGCTTTATTGGGGAAAAAGTCTGCAGGGGAGCCTGGCGTGCTTCGTCAGTTGTCTGATTATAGGCGCGGTACTCCTGGACAATCACTGGGTAATAATTGCCGGGGCTCTGGCAGCGGCAGTGGCTGAGGCTCTTCCGGTTCCGATGGATGACAATATGAGGGTCCCGATCGTCAGCGGACTCGTCATGCAGTACGTCGCGCACTATATGCAGGGGTAGTCAATCATGTTTTTAAAAAGACTTTTCAACTTCATTCCCAAGAGCGAGTTTTCGCGCGCGCTCGGGCTGTTCAATACCGGACAGTACCGAAAGGCGCTGAAGAAATTCGAAGAACTCAACGAGCTTTCACGTGCCCACGAGGACGTCGACCGCTCGACGCTCGAGTTGTACACGTGCGAAGCCCACGTTGCGCTCGCCAAGGAACACGCCGAGAACGGGGAATACGAACTGTCGATACGCGAAATGACCCGTGCGGTGGAACTCAAGCCCATGTTCGCCGACCTTCATTACACGCTGGGTTCTTACCTGTACCGGCGGGAACAGTTCGCCGAAGCACACGACCAGTTCGCCCGCGCGCTCGACATCAACAACAAGTTCTTCAAGGCCAGCGTCCACCTGTCTCTCGTCGACTACGCGCAGGACGACAGGTCCCAGGCTATAGACACGTTGACGGAATCCAAGCACGCGTGTCCCAACTTTGCGCGCGAGACTCTCGACAAGCTCGTGCAGGTGCTCAATTCCGGCGAAGACGCCGAGATTCGCGCCCTCTATCACGAGATACTCGAGGAACGTCCCAGTTCCGCCCAGATCAGCCGCGAGCTCGCCATCGAGGCGATTCAGAACGGCGAATACGAAGAGGCGATACGGGAACTCAAGAAGTCCATCACGATCAAGCCGGATTACCCCGATCTGCACAACTATCTCGGCATTGCTTACGGTAACAACGGGATGATCGACGACGCGGTCCACGAATTCGAAATTGCGCTCAAGATTAATCCTTATTACTCCAAGGCAAGACTGAATCTCGCGCTGCTGTACTACGAGAACGGTCGATACGAGGAAGCCCAGGTCCAGTTGGACGAGGTGCTCGCTGTTCAGCCCGACAACAAGCTCGCAAACAACTTGCTCAACGAACTGCGCGCCGTAACGGACGGAAAGTAGTCATTATGGATACGAAAGAACTATTCGTGGATTACTACGAGGTGCTCGGCGTCTGGCCGACGGCCGATACCAATGCCATCAAAAAAGCGTATTTCAAGCTGGCAAGGCTGCACCACCCCGATGTCGTTGGCAAGGGTGGCATCGAGAACGCACCGGACGGGTCTTCGATCGATTTCAAACGCATCAACGAAGCCTTCAGCATCCTCAGTAACGATGTCAAGCGCCGTGCGTTCGACCAGAAGCTCAAGCAGAAAACCGGCGGCGGCGGTGTTACCGACCGGCAGGAAGCCGACAAGCGATCCGCACAGCTGGCGTTCGAACAGGCTAAAACCGCCATGAAACACAATCGCTACGACAAGGCCGTTGTGCTCCTGAAAAGCGCCGTCAAATACGACGACTCCAATCCTTCGTACCACAGCTGGTACGGCTTCTCGCTGGGAGTCCTCAAGACCCATCTCCACGAGGCCCGCGACGCCTGCAAGAGGGCACTCGAGATGGAATTCTACAACGCCGACTTCCACGCCAACCTGGGGTTCGTCTACCACCAGGCGGGGTTGACGAGCACGGCGGACGAGAGCTTCGAAGAGGCGCTGAAGTGGGACCCCGAGCATCATGTGGCGCTCAAGTACCACTCCAGTAACAAGAACGCCAACGGGGCCAATGGAAAAGGACTGGGGAGTAGAATTTCCTCTTTTTTCGGATTGTCGAAAACGGAAGAAAAGCCTAAAAAGAAGACGGCGCGACGAAAATCGCGAAAAGTCTGACCCCCGTCACACTTCTTCTCATTAATCATTGACAGTCGTTCGGGCATGGTCGTACGCTCATCGGGCGTATGATCAGAGCAATTACGTTCATACCGGCCTCGGGTGGGACCGAAGGGCTCACCTATGTGGAGCGCGCCAGCCGTAACCGGAGCCTGCATGTCTTGTTGCAGGACTGCTTCTGGAAAGGCTCGGCCGCGTCTCACCCCGCCTCACGGCGCAATTTTCTGCGTAACTCCTACCGCGAAATCATTTCCAGATACGTTTCGTTCGGCCGGATCGAGCACCCGTTGCCGCTGGCGCGTTCGCTGGTGACCTACCTGGAGAACCTCTCCCGACGCGTCGACTGCCGGCTCGACGACTTCCGCGGTATCGGCTTCTACGCCCTGTTCCAGGATGGCGACACGTTCTATCTCCTGGCCAGCCGCGAGGGAAGGGCGCGCATCCGCACAGAGCACGGTTTCGAGGCGCTGGGGGGACGTGAGATACCCGGAGTGACGGAGCTGTCCCTCGAAAGCACCCGGGCGCAAAAGGAGCTGTTTTCGCAGGATCTCAAGGACTTCATCTCGCTCTACAAGATCGAGACCGGGGGACCGGACAGGGAGTCTTCTCCGCTCGACCTCTCGCTGGGAGGGAGCGGGGAGGAAATGGACACGCTTATCGAGGCTCTCGACCAGCCGGGAGTCGTGGAAGCGGAAGTTCCGGAGAAAACCATCCCGCTCAATCTGATTTCGCAGAAAATGATGTATGTGCGATTTGACGGTCTTGTCCGGACGCGCGACTTCTACGACACGATTCCGGTCAGATCGCGTTCGGGCAGGGGGCGAAAGCTCTTCGGGTACGTGGCCACTGCGGCGATGGCCGTGGTGTTCGTATCGCTCGGCGTGCTGTGGCTCAGCGAACGGCTGTCCCGGCCGGGGACCCCCGATGAAACCGTCGCCCTGACTCCCGCGCCGGAAGCGGTGGCCGAGAACCCCGCGTTGGAAACCGGCTCCGGCCAGGCCACCGAGGGCGATCCCGTCCGCTACCGGCTGTCGGTGACCTGGGACAAGTCGTACAATCAACCCGTCACGTCGACACCGTTACTCGACGACAACCGCGTGTTCTTCGGGTCGCGCGACCGCAACTTCTACGCCCTCGACCGGGGCGATGGATCGCTCTCGTGGCGGTACCGGGCCGCGGCTGGCATCGGCGCGTCACCCGTCGTCGCGGCGGGCCACGTGATCTCGGCGGACTACCGGGGGAACGTGTTTGCCCTCGCGGCCGAGGACGGCCGCCGCGTCTGGATCCGCAAGCTCCCGGAAAAAGTGGTGAGCACGCCATGCGTCGGAGACGGCGAAGTCCTCGTCGGGTGTTACAACGGACTGGCGTACGCTCTTTCGGCTGAAACCGGACGGGTTCTCTGGCGTATAAGAACAGGGGGGAAGATACGAGGCAGCTGTGCCTACGGGGGCGGCCGCTTTTATGTGCCGTCTTTTGACGGCAGGGTCTACGGCGTGACTGCGGGAACGGGTGAGGTGGCGTGGCGGGTCAATCTCGGCGGGCCGGTCGCTTCGTCGCCCGCCGTCGAGGGCGACCGGGTGGTCGTGGGTGCGGAAAACGGCCGCATCTACTGTCTCGACGCGGCGAGTGGCCGGGTGGTCTGGACGTACCAGACAAACGGCGCCGTCAAATCGTTCCTCGCTTTCGAGAACGGGCGGATTTACGCGGGATCCAACGACAAGTCCATGTATTGCCTCGACGCGGCAGGAGAGCTGGTGTGGAAGTTCGAAACGGACGGGCCGGTGTTCGGTCGGGCGGCGGTGACCGGCGATCACGTGATCTTTTCGTCCTACGACAGCTATGTTTATTGCGTCGATGCTGAATCCGGCCGCCTGGTAAATCGTTTCAAGACCAATGGTCCGGTATATTCCTCGCCCACCATTGCCGGCGGGCACGCCTTCATCGGGAACAATTCCGGCAAGTTTTATTGTCTCGATCTGCAGGGCAGGGAATCGTCATGAAAATCACGGAGGTACGAATCGAATGCGGAGAGGCATCATCAAATTTTACAATGACCGCCGGGGTTACGGATTTATCCGCAGCGAGGAGAATCTATCGCCCCGGGAAGAGATCTTCGTCCACTATTCCCAGTTCAGGGGAGTGACGGCGCCCCGCGAGGGCCAGGCCGTCACTTTTGACGTAAGGGACGGCGATCGCGGCCTGGAAGCCGTAAACGTTCACCTGGTTTCATAGTACTGTCCCGTCAGTGCCCACGTTTTGAAGGCGGTTCCTTTTGGGACCGCCACCCGTCTGCCACGTAGCGCATACAGGGTGCGCTTGCATTGCTCCGCCCTATTTGCTAGGTTGCTTGCGTCCCGATAGATATATAACCAAGTGAGACATTAATGAGCTTTCTCAAAAAATTGTTCAAGCCCAAGAGCGAACGCGATTTCAAGAAGGCGAGCTCCGTCATCGACGAGGTCAACCGTTGGGCGTCGGAGTTCGAGGGATACGGCGAGGACGAGTTTCGCGGCAAAACCGCCGAATTCCGGGAACGCCTGAAGAACGGCGAAACCGTCGACGGCATCATGCCGGAGGCCTTTGGACTGGTCAAGGCGGCGTGCAAGTGGCTCGTCGGGCAAACGTGGGACGTGGTGGGGATACCGCACACGTGGGAAATGGTGCCTTACGACGTGCAGGTGGCCGGCGCCATCAGCCTGCACGAGGGAAGCATCGCCGAGATGGCGACCGGCGAGGGCAAGACGCTGGCGGCCACGATGCCCATGTACCTCAACGCTCTCGCGGGCCGTGGAGCCCATCTGATCACCGTCAACGATTACCTGGCCAGACGCGATTCGGAGTGGATG
Source organism: uncultured bacterium (assembly GCA_965372695.1). GTDB lineage: Bacteria > Krumholzibacteriota > Krumholzibacteriia > WVZY01 > JAKEHA01 > CBDUWU01. Next base: position 5,024 of record CBDVDJ010000004.1, on the reverse strand, counting down.
GGCAGGGTTTACGAGTTGCTCGGTATGACGGTCGGGTGCGTCCAGACCGATATCGACCCCGAGTCGCGTATCAAGGCGTATAAGTTCGACATCACATACGGCACCAACAACGAATTCGGCTTCGACTATCTCCGCGACAACATGAAGACCCGGCTGCACGACAAGGTCCAGCGCGGGCACCACTACGCGATCGTCGATGAGGTCGACAGCGTCCTTATAGATGAGGCGAGAACGCCGCTCATTATATCGGGACCCGTGAGTCACGGGCAGTCATCCGAACAGTACCGGGCCGTCAAGCCGAAGATCGACCGCGTGGTACGGATGCAGAACCAGATGATCAACTCGCTGGTCGCCGATGCCGCGAAGATGATCGATGACCCCGACCGTCACGAGGAAGCCGCCCACGCCCTGCTGAAGGCCAGGCGCGGGGGGCCCAAGAACAACCGTTTCATGAAGCTTTTGACCGAGCCCGGTGTCGAGAAGATGATCCAGCACCGCGAGGCCGACCTCATGAGAATGAAGGCGCTCCACGAACTCGACGAGGAGCTTTTCTACGCGGTCGACGAGAAGGCAAATACGATCAACCTAACCGACAAGGGCCGCGACGCGCTTTCCCCGGGAGACCGCGAGCAGTTCGTCCTGCCCGACCTCAGTGAGATGATCGGGGAGATCGACGCCAACGAGCGCCTGACTCCCGCCGACCGGATCAAGGAAAAAGACAAGGCGCACCGCAAGTACGCCGAGCGATCCGACGCGATCCACAATTTCAATCAACTGCTCAAAGCCTACACGCTGTTCGAGAAAGACGTCGAATACGTCGTGCAGGAAGGCCGCGTGATCATCGTCGACGAGTTCACTGGTCGATTGATGCCCGGCCGCCGGTTTTCCGACGGCCTCCACCAGGCGCTCGAGGCCAAGGAAGGCGTCAAGATCGAGGCGGAAACTCAAACCCTGGCTACGGTCACACTCCAGAACTACTTCCGCATGTACGAGAAGCTCGCGGGTATGACCGGTACCGCCGAGACCGAAGCGGAGGAGTTCCACAAGATCTACAAGCTCGACGTAAACGTGATTCCCACCAACGAACTCGTCCGACGCATCGACTTCGAAGATCAGATCTACCGGACCAAGCGCGAGAAATACAACTCTATCGTCGACGAGATTGCCCGCCTCAACGAGAGTGGCATCCCGGTCCTGGTCGGCACGGTGACGGTGGAAGTTTCGGAGACGCTGAGCCGCCTCCTCAAAAGACGTGGTATCAAGCACAACGTCCTCAACGCCAAGTTTCACCAGAAAGAAGCCGAGATCGTCTCCGGCGCGGGCCGCCGGGGCGCCGTGACCATCGCCACCAACATGGCGGGCCGCGGCACCGATATCAAGCTCGAGAGGAGCGTGGTCAAGTGCGACGCCTGTGGCATCGGCTCGGGCCGGTCCGACTGGCCGCTGCGCGATGGCGGCACCGTTGACACCAGGGAATGTGAGAAGGACGTGCCGTGCGGGCTGCACATTGTCGGCACCGAGCGCCATGAATCCAGGCGGATCGATCGCCAGCTGCGCGGTCGCGCCGGCCGCCAGGGAGACCCCGGGGCCTCGGAATTCTACCTTTCACTCGAGGACGACCTGATGCGGTTGTTCCGTCCCGAACGTATCGCCGGCGTCATGGACCGGCTCGGGGTACAGGATGGCGAGGTCATCACGCATTCGCTCGTCACCAAGAGCATCGAGCGCTCGCAGAGAAAAGTCGAAGGTTACAACTTTGAGATCCGCAAGCGACTCATCGAATACGACGACGTCATGAACAAGCAGCGCGAGGTCATTTACGGCCGTCGGGATGAAGTCATGGAGGCCGACGATCTGGCCGGGATTCTCGAGTTGATGGTCGAGGATACGATCGACTCGTCAATCGATCAGTTCATCGACCCGTCCGAAATGCCCGAACGCTGGCCGCTCGAAGAGCTCTTCGCCCAGCTCGAAGCTACGTTTCTCTTTACCTTCGGCCCGGCGCCCGGTGACGACATCGAGACCCTCACCGTGGGTGACCTGCGCGACCACCTCAACAACCGGGCCCTCGAAGCCCTCAGGCTCCGCAGGGACTTTCTCGGCAGGGAGCTCGACGGCGAGCAACACGTGGCGGAGTTCTCGAAGTATGTACTGCTGCAGAATATCGACGAAAAGTGGATGGACCACCTCCACGAACTCGATGCCCTCAAGGAGGGTATCCACTACCGGGCCTACGCACAGAAGAACCCGCTGGTCGAGTACAAGAAGGAGGCGTTCGAGCTCTTCGCCGACCTGAACGACCGTATCGACCGGGAAGCGCTGTATATCTTCTTTCACGCGCGCATTTCCGCTCCCCGCCGCTCACGCGCCGACCTCGAGCGCGCCCGGGCAGTCCACCGCGAAACCGACGCTTATTCGATGACCGGCCAGGCGCCGCCCGAACCCCAGGCGCCACCGCCGGGCCAGGCGGGTATGGGGTCCACCCCGGCGACGAGCGCCGTCCTTCAGCAGAAACCATCGTCCGCGCCGGTGGTCCGCTCCGACGACAAGGTTGGCCGCAATGATCCGTGCCCGTGCGGCAGCGGCAAAAAGTATAAAAAATGTTGCGGTAAAGCGGGTTAGAGGGATCACTTAAAGTATATTATCGAAACAGGATAGCCGGTTGCAACGCGCTGGTCCCGGGGGGAGGGGATCGTTGAAAATGACCGGCCAGCGACAAAATTAGTTGCCAAGCACCGGTCGGCTGCTGTAACTTGTTTGGCGCGTCGCTTTACTAGCACATATATTGCTCACAACACCAGTAAGGAGACACCGGATGCTCAGCAGATTAATGGACCTCGTCGTGCTGGTGGCGGAAATCGCCCAGGACAACGACCGCTCCTACACGGATTTGGACCAGGAGCTGCTGACTCGCGGGTACAACCAGGACGAGATCGACCGCGCCGTGGTCTGGTATACGACGCGCAGCGAAGTCCCGGAAGGGGAGGAGATCATCCAGCACGGCAAGAGTTCTTTCCGCGTGCTGAGCCAGTGGGAGCGAATGAGCCTGAGCAGCGAGTGTTATGGTTATCTCCTGCGCTTGCTTAACCTGGGGATCGTCGACGGTGACCATTTCGAGAAAATTATCGCGCGGTCGATTCCGGTGGGTCCTGAGAAGGTGCAGCTGAACGATGTCAAAGAGATCGCCTGTTCGGTGCTTTTCAATCGCGACACGGGCGAACTCGAAGACGAACTGGTCGACTTTCTCGACGACGGCATCTCCGCTACCTGAGCGGATCCGTCGTCGGAATACAAGTTGTAACGCATTAAACTGAAGCGTGTTATAGGTTCAAGTTAAAACGCAAGAGCGAATGCTTGCGTTCTTCGTTTATCAGGGAATTATGGCCAAAACACCAACGTCATCGCTCGTCATCGTCGAATCACCGGCGAAAGCGAACACGATCAAGAAATTCCTCGGACGGGGTTACAAAGTCGTCGCTTCGGTCGGGCATATCATGGACCTGCCCAAGAACAAGCTCGGCGTTGACCTCGAAAACGGATTTGAGCCGGAATACGTCGTCCCCAAGGGCAAGAAAAAACTCCTCGAACAGATCAAGAAGGACGCGAAAGCGTCGAAGGGAGTCTTCCTCGCCCTCGATATGGACCGCGAAGGCGAAGCCATTGCCTGGCACATCAAGAACTACATCGAGCCCGTCCAGAACAACGTCAGCCGTATCCTTTTCAACGAGATCACCAAGACGGCGATCAAGGGCGCGATCAAGGAGCCGATGGATGTCGACCAGAACAAGGTGGACGCGCAGCAGGCTCGCCGCATCCTCGACCGGATCGTCGGCTACCAGATCAGCCCCGTTCTCTGGCAGATCTTCTATTACGGCCTGAGCGCGGGACGCGTGCAGACGGTCGGACTCCGTCTCGTGAGCGAACGCGAGGACGAGATCGAGGCGTTCGTTGCGGTGGAATACTGGACGGTGGAAGGAACGCTTCTCACGTCCGCCGGCGACGAACTGCCGGTCAAGCTGGTTCAGAAAAACGGCGAGAAGATCGAACTGAAGAACGAGAAAGAGACGAACAAAGCGCTGGCCGAGATCCGCAAATCGTCACTCCTCGTCGACTCGGTTATCAAGAAGGAGCGCAAGCGCAACCCGCAGCCGCCTTATATCACGAGTACGATGCAGAGGGACGCCGCCCGGCGTCTGCGATTTTCCGCCAAGAAGATCATGATGCTGGCCCAGCAGCTCTACGAAGGCGTCGAAGTCGACGGCGAACGCGTGGGACTCATCACCTATATGCGTACCGACTCGGTTCGCATCGCCGAACAGGCGATCACGCAGGCACGCGATTATGTCACGGAGTCGTTTGGCAAGGAGTACATCCCGCCGCGCCCCAGGGCGCACAAGTCCAAGGGCAAGGCGCAGGATGCCCACGAAGCGATCCGGCCGACGGATGTTAGCCACACACCAGAGTCGGTCAAGAAATCACTCTCGAAAGACCAGCTTGCGCTCTACGAACTCGTGTGGCGCCGTTTTCTCGCTTCGCAGATGGAGAGTGCGCGCTACGACACCACCGAGATCAACGTGGCCGCGGGTCCGTACACGCTCCGCGCGAGCGGACGCATCATGACGTTTTCGGGATTTCTGAAGGTGTACGAAGAAAAGATCAACGGTGAAGGGGCGGAACTGCCGCCGGTCAACGACGGCGACAAGCTCGATTTCGGTTCGATCGACGGGATCCAGCACTTCACCGAGCCGCCGCCGCGTTACACGGAGGCGTCGCTGATCAAGGACCTCGAGGACCAGGGGATCGGCCGTCCGAGCACTTACGCCAACATCGTGTCGATCATCCAGGACCGCGAATACGTGGTCAAGGAAGACGGAAAGTTGATGCCGACCACGCTCGGCCGCCAGGTGTGGATCACGCTGGAACAGTTCTTTCCGAAGCTGTTCGACCCCTCCTTTACGGCGCTCATGGAGCAGGAGCTCGACAAGGTGGAGAGCGGCGACTACAAATGGCAGCGCGTGGTGAAG
>CBDVDJ010000003.1:0-19670 GCA_965372695.1 uncultured bacterium | reverse complement strand
GGTGTTTTGTTGAGGTGACTTGAGTTCAGACGTGTTATCTTCCGTTCTCTGCGCTCACCAGATCCCCGCCCCCGAAGTCCACGGTCTCCTGGAATCCACCCGTCATGAACACGTTGCCGGATGCGTCCGTCGCGACCGAGGATCCGGCGTCACTGCCCGTGCCTCCAAACTGCTGGCTCCACTGGTGGGTGGGGGGTTGTGCAAACGCGGCGGTCGCGATGGTGAGGCTCGATGCGACCAGTATCGATGCAACCAGTATTGAAAGGATGGCGTGTTTCATGGCATTGTTCTCCGGGGTTCAGGGTTCAGGACAGCCCGTGCTGTCAGCCGACAAAGACAGGTAGGAATTTCAACCGCGTAATTTCGCCCTCGATGACCGCATTCTAAGGGCCGGACTAGACGTCGGCCAGGGTGATCGCATCAAAAAACTCGGCGAACCTCCGCTCGAGGCTGACAAGTCCGTTGCGGATGGTGCAGCTGTCTTCGACCGTGCAGCAACCGCCCTCGGAAGAACACATGATCATGTGAATGGGTCCCTCGATGGATTCGAAGATTTCGGTCAGGGAAACTTCATCGGGCTTTCGTGCCATGCGGTATCCTCCGCCGCTCCCTTTCTGGGCTTCGATGATTCCGCTCTGGGAAAGGCTCTGCAGGATTTTGGCGAGCAGGTTGGGAGGCAGGTTGAAGCGGGCCGCCAGCTCCCTGGCGTTGACGAGGCCGTTCCCCTGCTGCGAAGCCATATGCTTGAGCGCGATCAGTCCGTAGTCCGTCTTCATGGAAATCCGCATCATCTGGCATCATCCTCGGTGGCCGCCCCCCGGGCGTCCGGTTGTCGTTCGTGTAAACAGGCCTCTCGTCGGGAGGCCCCGGTAGTATAGAGGGATAAAAGCCGGACCGCAATAGTGGGATTTGAATCACGGTATATTCGGGTCATGCGTGGCAATGTCGGCGCCCGATCTCGCTTTTAGGCGTAACATTATATGTTATAGCTAGTTAGCCCACAAAGACGTCTCCGGGGGCGCGCGCCTGGTCCGCGCGGGCGGCGATCAGCCATGACTTTCTCACAGGGCGGGGATGCTGACATTCAGTGACGCTTCGGTGAAAAGCGCGTACTTGCCGGTCAAAAAGTATGGAAAACTCCGGTAGGCAGATCAGCCGGGATTCGACTAGAATACGCCCGGCGAGCAGGTCCCTTCACCCCTGACCCTCGGTGTTACCGGGAGGTACGATTGAGACGCTCACAGACACCGGTCGCCCTGTCGATCGTCATCTTCATGATTCTGGCCGGATGCTCCGGCGATGATGGCGGCGGGTCGATCACGCCGCCCCCTCCGCTTCCCGTCGTGTTGACCGCCGATTACACCGGCACGCTCACGCTGAGGTACCAGAGCATCGACATCCCCCAGTTCTCCGAATCCATTACTCTAGACGTCAGCGTCGACAAGTACGGACGGATGACGATAGAGCGGGGAACACTCGCCTACGACGCCGAAGCGAGTACGTCCGAGATCCGCATGCGCAGGGAGGGGACCATCTCGATCAATGCCCTCGGCGCGTGGAACGGTGACGGAGGGGAAGACGTCTTCAATGTTACCGACAACTGCCTCCTCGGCGAGACAGCCACGACCTGGACGTGGACCGGCACGGCGTGGCAACAAACCGACCAGGATCTGGTTAATGAGACCTGGGATCACGGCCTCGTGTTCCACCTCGAACATGCCGTTTCCCTCGGTGCCGTCGTGGCCGTTGCCACCTCCAGCGGCGCCGCCATCTGGACGCTCCGGCTCGCCATTCCGCCGGCCCGCTGAAAGGTCGCGCAAACTCCCTCAACAGGTGGACTTAGCGCCCGATTTGCCTTATGATCGGGCCTCGGGCATTGCCAATGCCACCCTTTTGAACACCAGGAAGGAGTCACATTCATGAAACGCGCATTTTTCGCGACAGCCATATTTGTTCTATTCGTTACCGGCGCATCCGCCGCCATGGCGGGCGCCAGGACGGGCGAGCCGATCCAGCCGATCGAGCCGGCAAAGGTGACCAACGCCGCCAAGGTCGAACTCGGCAAGATGCTGTTCCTGGAACCGCGCCTGTCGGTTTCCGGATTCATCTCCTGCAACTCGTGTCACAACCTCGCCACCGGTGGAGTTGACAACTTGCCGAGCTCGATCGGACACAAGTGGCAACTCGGACCGATCAACTCGCCGACGGTGTTGAATTCTTCGTACAACGTCGCCCAGTTCTGGGACGGCCGTGCCAAAGACCTTCAGGACCAGGCCGGCGGCCCGATCGAGAACCCGGCGGAGATGGGGTCGAACCACGCACTCGCCGTCGACGTGCTGCAATCGATCCCGGGCTACGTAGTGGAGTTCAAGAAGGTATACGGGAGCGAGAAGATCACGATCGAGAACGTCACCGACGCGATTGCCGTCTTCGAAGAAACGCTCGTTACGCCGAACTCGAGGTTCGACAAATGGCTCGCCGGTGACGACAAGGCGATTACCAAGACCGAACTGGAGGGCTACGAACTGTTCAAGGCCAGGGGTTGCACCACGTGTCACATGGGTGCCGCCGTCGGCGCCGGGCTTTTTCAGAAAATGGGGCTGGTCAAGGCGTACGAAACGGACAACAAGGCGCTGGGGCGTTACGACGTCACCAAACAGGACGCCGACAAAATGGTGTTCAAGGTGCCGACGCTCCGTAACGTCGAATTGACTTATCCGTATTTTCACGACGGATCGCAGTGGAATCTGAAAGACGCCGTCATGATCATGGCCGACATACAACTGGGTATCCCCGTCACCGACGCCGAGGCCGACAAGATCGTGGCGTTTCTGCTCACGTTGACCGGCGAGATGCCCGAGATCACTTTTCCCTTGCTGCCGCCGTCGACGCCGTCGACGCCGCGGCCAAAGAGGATGTAGGACGACGAGGAGAGAATGGCCGGCGAAGAAAAAACCAGATCACTCGATTTCATCCGGCAGATGGTCGAGGACGACCAGCGGACCGGCAAGTGGGACGGGCGGGTAGCCACGCGCTTTCCGCCCGAACCCAACGGGTATCTCCACATCGGTCACGCCAAATCGATCTGTCTCAATTTCGGTGTGGCCGCCGAGAACGGCGGTACGACAAACCTGCGCTTCGACGACACCAACCCGGAGACGGAAGACACCGAGTACGTCGAGTCGATCGAGCGGGACATTCGCTGGCTGGGATTCGACTGGGAGGACAGGCTCTACCACGCCTCCGACTATTTCGACTGGTTCTACGAGTGCGCCGTCAAGCTGGTCGAGGGCGGACACGCTTATGTGTGTGACCTGGACGACGAGGAAATTCGCGAGTTCCGCGGAACGATCAATGAGCCGGGAAAGCCCAGCCCGGGCCGCGACCGCGGCGTGGAGGAAAACCTCGACCTCCTCGAACGCATGCGGAACGGCGAATTTCCCGACGGCGCCCGGACACTCCGCGCCAGGATCGACATGGCGCACCCCAACATGAAGATGCGCGACCCGTTGATCTACCGGATCCGGCATGCCGAGCACTACCGGACCGGCGGCAAGTGGTGCATCTACCCGATGTATGATTTTGCCCATTGCCTGTCCGACTCGAAGGAGCGGATCACCCATTCGCTCTGTACACTCGAATTCGAGAACAACCGGGCGCCGTACGAGTGGTTCCTCGACACGCTTGGAGTGTTCCGCTCGCAGCAGACGGAATTCGCCCGGCTCAATCTCAACTACACGGTGATGAGCAAGCGGCTCCTGCTCAGACTCGTCAACGGTGGCTACGTCGGCGGGTGGGACGACCCGCGCATGCCAACGCTCTCGGGGCTTCGGCGAAGGGGATATCCACCCGAAGCGATCCGCCGGTTCTGCGACGTCGTGGGGGTGGCCAGGAGTAACAGTGTCGTCGACTACGCGCTGCTCGAGCACACGTTGCGCGATTACCTCAACGAGCACGCACCGCGCGTAATGGCGGTGCTGAGGCCGCTGAAGGTCGTCATAGAGAACTACCCCGAAGGCCAGGTCGAGGAACTCGAAGCGATCAACAATCCGGAAGACCCATCGGCGGGTACGCGCATGTTGCCGTTTTCGCGCGAGCTCTACGTCGAACAGACCGACTTTCGAGAGGACCCGCCCCGGAAATTCTTCCGCCTGGGGCCGGGGCGCGAAGTCCGTCTCCGTTACGGCTACTTCATCACCTGTACCGATGTCGTCAAGAACGACGCCGGAGAGGTCGTCGAATTGAAGTGTACCTATGACCCGGAGTCCCGGGGCGGACACTCCCCGGACGGCCGCAAGGTTCGCGGAACGATCCACTGGGTGTCGGCACAGCACGCCGTCGACGCCGAAGTCCGTCTCTACGACCACCTGTTCGACAAGGAAGACCCTTACGAGGTGGAAGAGGGCGAGGACTTCACGAGTAATCTCAATCCTGATTCGCTCGAGGTGCTCACCGGGTGCAAGGTTGAACCGGCGTTGGCCGCTGCCGAACCCGGCTACCGCTGCCAGTTCGAACGCTCCGGCTATTTCTGCGTCGACAGCGTCGATTCGAAGCCGGGCGCGCTCGTGTTCAACCGTACCGTTACCTTGCGGGATACCTGGGCGAAAATCGAAAGAGCGCAGAAGAAATGACCCCGGCAAGGGAAGGGAATCATGTCGACCACGTTCGAGATCAATGACGGATTCGTCGTCGTTACCTGTGAAGGCGACTTTACGATGGACAACATCCGTGACATTGTCAAATGGGTCAACACGGAGGAGTCGCTGCCCGAGAGAATAAAACTGCTCATCGTCGACCGGTCGACCAACTTCGATCCGTCGACGGTCGAGCTCGAAGACATCGCGGCGATTTACGGGTCGATCAAGGAGCGCATCTCGTCGCGGTGGGCCCTGGTCGTCGCCAAAGAGTACCATTTCGGGCTGGGGCGGATGTATTCGGTGTTCGCCGAGAAGTACGGCATGGACGCCCGCGTGTTTACCAATGAGAAAGAGGCTCGCGCGTGGCTCGACAGCGCGCCGGACGTCCAGTGACAAACGGAGAACAACAGATGAGTGACAAAACAGCGGGCGATACAGGATCCCGCCTGTCCTGGGACGAATACTTCCTCCAGGTCGCCGACACGATCTCGAGGCGCGCCACCTGTGACCGCGGCCAGAGCGGGTGCGTGATCGCGATCAACAACCATATCCTCGCCGCCGGTTACGTGGGGTCGCCCCCGGGATTTCCGCACTGCGACGAGGCCGGCCACTACTTCAAGAAGGTCTACCACGAGGACGGGTCGGTCACCGAGCACTGCGTGCGGACGATTCACGCCGAGCAGAACGCTATCTGCCAGGCGGCCAAGCGCGGGGTCCCGATAGAGGGCGCCACACTGTACTGTCGCATGACGCCGTGCCGCGTGTGCGCGATGCTCATCATCAGCTGCGGCATCAAACGAGTGGTCTGCGAACGCAAATATCACGCCGGCGCCGAGTCCGAGGATATGTTCCAGGTTGCCGGCATCCCGATCGAGTACAAGTACGACGAGGTCCAGGAATACTGACGATGTCCAACGAACTGCTCATCATGATCGGCGCCGCCGCCACCCTGGCCCTGGTGCACACCCTCCTCGGCCCGGACCACTACCTGCCGTTCGTCGCCCTCGCGCGCGCGCGCGGCTGGACGGCGCGGAAGACGGCGGCGGTCACGGCCCTGTGCGGGGTGGGGCACGTCGCCGGGTCCGTCGTTCTCGGGCTCGTCGGCATCGCCGCCGGGATAACGTTGCGCCGCCTCGAGTTCATCGAGAGCGCGCGGGGCGAGATCGCCGCGTGGCTGCTCATCGCCTTCGGGCTGGTGTACGGCGCGTGGGGGATCGTCCGCGCCGTGCGTAACCGCCCCCATACCCACATACACTTCCACGCCAACGGCACCCGCCACGAACACCGGCACACCCACGCCGACCAGCACGCCCACGTCCACGAGAGCAACGGGCGTACGGCGACGGCGTGGACGCTCTTCGTCGTCTTCGTACTCGGTCCCTGCGAACCGCTGATACCGCTCCTCATGTTTCCGGCGGCCGCCGAGAGCCCCGCGGCGGTGGTGGCGGTGGCGGCCGTGTTCGGCGTCGTGACCGTGGCCACGATGACCGCCGTCGTGCTGGTATCCACGCTCGGGCTGAGCCGCATTCCCTTCCGGGCCGCCGGCCGTTACGGCCACGCGGTGGCCGGCATCGTAATCACGCTCTGCGGAGTGGCGATCCACTTCGGATTGTAAGAGTGGTCTGTTAATGTTCTTGTTTTCACTCAGGAGGGAACGATGCGTAAATCGCTATTATTGATCGCCACCGTGCTCGTGGTCGCGATACCGGCGTCGGCGCTTGCGCAGTTTGGCGTTATCGGTGTGTATACCGACCAGATGGCAAGCGGTTGTGAAATCACCGATGGCGGCCAGGGCGTTGTGACCCTGTATGTCGTCCAAACCCTGGGCGCCGGGGTGGCGGCGGTGGTATTCATGGTGCAACCATCGGCGGGCTTCGGCGCGACGTACATCACAGACTCGCACCCCTTCGAGCTGTTTATCGGCAACTCACAAACGGGGATCTCGGTCGCCTATGGCGAATGTCTCAGCGGAACGATCGTGGTAATCGGGGTCACTTATCTGTTCCTCGGGACGTCGGACACCTGCAGTTACCTCGACGTCGTCGGTGTCCCCGACGACCCCCACTACCCTGACGACCCGGTTGTGGCGGATTGTGAATTGCCTCCGGCAGGTCCAAACAAACACCCGATCCAGGGGACCCGGTTTATGGTCAACCCTGACGAGACCTGCCGGTGTGTTTTACCCGTTCCGGTACGGGAGAGCACGTGGGGGCAGATCAAGTCGCTCTATGGAGAGTAGCGGGGGTAAGTAGCGGGGGAGAATAGCGGGACTCGCCGCGTGCGCGGCCCGAACGGTTTGATCTGAAGACCCGTTTTCCGTTACCATGGAGCACATGACGGCGAAGAAACGCCTCACCGAAGGCGAACTGATATCTTCATTCGAAAAGGTGATCGAGGCCCACGGCGCGCGCGCCCCCGGCCTGGTCACGGGAGTGGGCGACGACGCCGCGGTATTCCGCGGCGCCGCCGCCCGTGACTTTGTCGTCACCCAGGACGTACAGGTCGAGGGCCGGCACTTCGAACGCCGGTGGTTCAGCGGCCGCACCCTGGGACGGCGTCTCGCCTCCGTCAACCTCAGCGACATCGCCGCCATGGGCGCCCGGCCCCTCTACGGACTCTATTCGCTCGTACTTCCCGCCAGCATCGATCACGCTTATCTCCGGCAGATCACGACCGGTATCGTCGGCCGCCTCTCGCAGAACGGCGCCTCGCTGATCGGTGGCAACGTCTCCGGCAGCGACGGTCCGCTGACCTGCGACCTCACCGTGATCGGCGACACGCCGCGCGGCAGATCGTGGCACCGGCGATCCCGTCCCGGCGACGCCATCGTGGTGGTGGGTGCCGCGGGAGAAGCGGCGGCGGGCCTGGAGTTGTTGCGCGCGGGAGCGAAGCGGGGCGGAACCAGCCGTCTGATAAGAGCTTATACCCATCCCGAACCGCTCCTCGACGTCGCCCGCGCCCTCGACGGACAGTCGAGTATCCGCGGCGCCATCGACGTCAGCGACGGGTTGTCGACCGACCTGCTCCACCTGTGCGACTGCGGGGGGACCGGCTGTGAAATCGACGCCGCGTCGCTTCCGGTGTCCCGGGCGCTCGCCGCCTTCTGCCGCGCCCGCGGCGCCGACCCTGTCGACTGGATTCTGCGGGGCGGAGAAGACTACGCGCTGATCCTCGCCGTCGCGCCCCACCGCATCGCCCACGTCGTCGGCCGGATCGAAGCGTCGACCGGCCGCCGCGCCGCCGTGATCGGGTGTTTCACACGGCGCCGTGAGGGGCGGACGATCGTGCGCGGGGGCAAACGCTCGCGCCTGCGGGCCATGGGTTGGGACCACCTGCTCGCCGAAGGGACGGGGCAGTGAAGCTCGCCGCGCGCACGTTCGCCGCGCTGACCATCGCCGCGGCGGCGGTCGTCACGGTGGTGGCGCCGGTAACGCGCGCCACAGCGTGTTCGACGTTCTGCCTCGATTCGGGCTCGGGTCCGGTGTTCGGCAAGAACTACGACTGGGACGTGCCTGACGGCCTCGTCATCGTCAACAAGAGGGGAGTCGAGAAGAGGGGGCTGACCGAAGACAACCCCGCGCGCTGGACGTCGGTTTATGGCAGCGTCACGTTCAACCAGTACGGCAGGGAGATGCCGTGCGGTGGCATGAACGAAGCGGGGCTCGTCATAGAGCTGATGTGGCTCGACGAAACCGAATACCCGGATCCCGACGCGCGTCCGGCGCTGCAGAACCTGCAGTGGATCCAGTACCACCTCGACCGCTCGGCGACGGTCGACGATGTGATCGCCGGCGACGGCGACGTCCGTATCGTCGGGGGAGATCTGGCGCGCGTGCACTTCCTCGTGGCCGACAGCGCTGGCGCCTGCGCGGCCGTCGAGTTTGTCGGCGGTGAAATGATAGTGCACACGGGCGAGACGATGCCCGTCGCGGTGCTGACCAACGACACTTACGAGCGATCGGCAACGTTTCTCGCCACCCACACGGGATTCGGCGGCACCGCGCCGGTGCCGTCGTCCCGGTATTCGCTCGACCGTTTTGTGCGCGTGGCGGCGGCGGTGTCGGAGTACGAACCCGATACCGGTTCCGGTACGGCGGAGTACGCGTTCGGGATCCTCGGAGCGGTCGCGCAGGGCGAGCAAACTCAGTGGAGCATCGTCTACGAAGTGGGGGCGCGTCGTATCGGTTATCGCACCCGGGCCAACCCCGCCATCCGCACCGTCGACTTCCGTCGGCTCGACTTCGACTGTGACAGCCCCGTTCTCATCCTCGATATAGACGCCGGTGTCTCCGGAGACGTGACGGAAGAATTCGAGCCCTACACCGTCGCCGCCAACCGCCGGCTGGTGGAAAGTGCCTTCCGCAAAACGAGGTTTCTCGCCGGCACGCCCGCCCCGGTCGTCGATATCATCGCGAGTTTCCCCGACACGACAACCTGTACGAACAAATAACGGCTCCGTCGGCCATCCCGTGTAAGGATTCACTTCTTTGCCCGACCTAACTCTGGTCAGTCGAATCAAGGGATCCGGTTGTGACCCCCAGGCTCCCTGACGGAGTGGAGGGACTCAACCGGTGGGCCGGGCGTGTCGGTCTCCCTCCCCGCTCCGCCTGCCGGTGGGTTCCGCCTCCGATGCGGCTGACTGGATCACGGCTTCACGATACGGCCGCGCCGGAAGATGTCGCCGGGGCGTTTCAGGCCGGTAGTTGTTACCGGTCAATGACGGGGCTGGTCTAAGGGGGCGCCCCGGCGGCATGTTCCGACTCCGGCCGTGACAACCAGGACCTCCTCTGTGTCGGCGATTGCGCCGGCGGCGCAAGTTGGAAGACGGGTAACCGAGTGACCTCTTCTGGTTCGCCGGCGCAATTCCGGCCCTCTCTCCCGAGCCGGGCCTTTTCATCTCTCCACATATCTGGCATCTTTGCGGTCATGGACTGGCTGCTCTCGACTCCCGTTGCCCATCGGGGACTCCACCGCGACGGCGGAGGTCCGCCCGAAAACTCGCTTGGCGCGTTCGAGGCGGCACGCGACGCGGGGTGCCCGGTCGAACTCGACGTGCGCCTGCTGCGCGACGGCGCCGCCGCCGTTTTTCACGACGAAAATCTCCTGCGCTTGACCGGCGTAGACCGGCCGCTGGCGCTGGAAGACTCCCTGTCAATACGCAAGCGCCGCCTGGCGGGTTCCGGGGAGACGATCCCGCTGCTCGGCGAGGCTCTCGACGCCATCGGTGGCAGGGTGCCGGTTCTCATCGAGCTGAAAAACTTCGATCTTCCCGGGTCGCTCGAAGCTGCCGTTCTCTCAGAGATCGAACGGTGCCCGGGACCTTGTGCCGTCCAGTCCTTCAACCCCTTCTCGATGGGGTGGTTCAGGGCGAAGGCTCCGGATGTGGTCCGCGGCCACCTCTCCGGCGGGTTCGCCGGGATGGACCTCGACGATTCCCTCAGGAACACGCTTCGGGGCCTAGAACTGGTCGACGTCAGCGTCCCCGCGTTCGTCGGTTACGATATCCGCTATCTTCCCTTCGCCCCTGTTACCGAGATTCGCCGGCGCGGTATGCCGGTGATCGGCTGGACGGTCTGCTCCCCGGCGGAGCGCTCGGCGGCGCTGGAGCACTGCGATAATTATGTTTTCGACCACATCGATCCTGCGCGTGGCTCTTGATCGGGCCGCGTGTCGTCGTGTATCCTTCAGGGTGTCGAAACCGAACGATGCACAGCGAGCAAAGGAGACCGTTTTGATCAATGCGTTCGGGCCCGTGCCCTCGCGACGCCTGGGACAGAGCCTCGGAATCAACATGGTGCCCGCCAAGACGTGCACCTACGGGTGTGTCTACTGCCAGGTGGGCCGCACCAACACGATGCAGGTACGGCGGCAGTTCTTTTACGACCCGGAGCAGATCCACGAAGTGGTCAAGGAAAAGGTCGAACGGATCCGGGCGAAAGGCGGCGCCATCGACTACCTGTCTTTCGTTCCCGACGGAGAAGCCACACTCGACGTCAACCTCGGCCGCGAGATCGACATGCTGCGTGACCTCGACATCGACATCGCCGTGATCACCAACGCGTCGATCATCGACGACCCCGACGTTCAGTACGAACTGGCGCGCGCCGACCTGGTGTCACTCAAGGTCGACGCGGTGAGAGAGCGCGCCTGGCGCGCCGTCGATCGGCCGCACGGACGCCTCCAGCTCGACACGATCCTCGAAGGCATGGTCGAATTCGCCGGGCGTTACCAGGGGCGATTGCTCACCGAGACGATGCTCGTTGCCGGCGCCAACGACTCCGCCGATGACGTGTCCGCCACCGCCGCGTTCGTCTCGCGGCTCGAGCCCGAAATGGCGTACCTCTCCATACCGACGCGGCCGCCCTCGGAGGGGTGGGTCCGGCCTCCCGACGAGGCAACGGTGAATGAAGCCTGGCAGATTTTTTCGGCCAGCTTCGAGCGGGTCGAATGCCTGCTGGGGGTTGAAACCGGATCATTCGGTTATTCGGGCGATGTGGAGGACGACATCCTGGGTATTACGGCGGTCCATCCGATGGCCCGGGACTCGGTCGTCGAGCTGCTCGACAAAGCGAACGCGGACTGGTCGGTCATTGACCGTTTGCTCGCCGACGAGAAGATCGTCGAGCTCACCCACAACGGGGGGCTCTTTTATTTTCGCAAACTCCCGAAAGTCAAACGCGAGACGGGCTGATCCGTCTCCTGCGCCATGAACAGACATCTATATATCCCGACCGCGATCATTCTGACGGTGGCACTGCTGTCGTTGACGGGTTGTTCGGGGGGCGACGGGCCTCCCAACTTGTTACTGATCACGGTCGACACGTTAAGGCCGGACCACCTCGGTTACTACGGCTACGGCCGCGATACCAGCCCGGTCATCGACCGCCTCGCGGCCGGCGGCGTCGTGTTCGAAAACAACTACAGCCAGTCGGGCTGGACGCTGCCCTCCATCGCCACGATTTTTACCGGCCACTACCCCAAGGACCACGGCGCGACCGATTTTCACTGGTCGCTCGACGTGAAGCTGCCCACGCTGGCCGGCACCCTCAGGCGTAACGGTTACGACACCCGCGGATACGTCAGTCACGTGATGCTCACGCCGACTTACGGCATCGCCGACGGGTTTGCCGCGTACGACTACAGTGTACTCAACGTCGGCGATCCGCACGACGTGGCCACCGCCCGCGAACTGACCGACCTCGCGCTCGCGGGGCTGAAGAAAGCGCGGAAACCCTGGTTCGTGTGGATTCACTATTTCGATCCACACTTCGAGTACCTCGCCCACCCGGCGTTCGCCCGGTTCGGGAGGTCGGAAACGGGCCGATACGACCAGGAAATCGCCCACACCGACTATCACATCGGCCGCTTGCTGGCGGGCATTCCCGACGCCGGCAACACGGTGATCGTCTTCACCTCCGATCACGGGGAAGAATTCGGCGAGCACGGCGGCGTGTTTCACTACACCCTCCACGAGGAAGTGATGCGTGTTCCCCTGGTCGTCAAGTCGCCGTTCCTCGAAGCGGGCAGGGACGAATCGATCACGGAGCAGATCGACCTGCTGCCAACGATCCTGAATCTGCTCGGCGTAACTGTCCCCGCCGGGCTCCCGGGGCGCGACCTCTTTGCCGGTGCCGCCGAACGCGATGAGGCGGTGTTTGTCGAGCGCGACCGTCCACCGCCGTGGAGGCAGCGCGGCATCATCCGGGACGGGCTGAAACTCGTGTTCATCGAGCGCGGGGACAGCGCTTCGATCCCGCCGGCGAGCCGCGGTACCCACGTGCCCGTCACCAATGTTCACGCCGGGATGTATCTTTTCGACCTTGCCAGAGACCCTGGAGAGACGCAGAATATCTTCGACGCCTCCGATTCACGCGCGCTCGAGCTTCTGGGCTCATTGACGACGCATTTCAGCGAGCGCAAATATCAGGAGGCGGGTGTGGAGCTCGATGAGGACATGGTCAGGAAGCTCCGCAGCCTCGGCTACATCGAGTGAGCCGGTACGGCGCCGTACCGGGAGCTCGGAAGGGGGAGATCCAATGAGAGCGAAAGACAGGAAGGACCGCTTCCACGGTTGCCTTCTGGGGCTCGCGTGTGGCGATGCCGTGGGCGCGCCTCTCGAGGGTCTGACACGGGGTTCGTTTCCGCCGGCCACCACGATGACGGGTGGCGGCGTCTGGGGTGTGTCGCCGGGAGAATGGACGGACGACACGTCGATGGCGTTATGCCTGGCCCACAGCCTGCTCGACAGGGACGGGTTCGACGCGGCGGATCAGATGGACAAGTACACGGCATGGATAGAAAAGGGGTACATGAGCAGCCGCGGCGTGTGCTTCGACATTGGAGGCACTTGCGCGGAGGCTCTCAACCGGTACCACTCGACGGGCGAGCCGTTTGCCGGGTCTGAAGCGCCCGACACGGCCGGCAACGGGTGCATCATGCGGCTGGCCCCCGTGCCGATGTTTTTTTATCCCCACGCCGATCGCGCCGTCCATTTTTCGGGAGAAAGCTCGCGGACGACGCACGGTGCCCGCGAATGCGTCGACGCCTGCCGGCTGTTCGGGGCGATGCTATTCGCGGCACTCGACGGGGCCGGCCGCGACGACATCCTCTTCGAGACGGGTTTCCGGAACGCGCCGGACGATACGCTGTCGCAAAAGATCCAGTTCATCGCCGGGGGTGCCTATCGTCACAAACAGGAGGGCGAAATCAGGGGGACGGGTTACGTGGTGGATTCGCTGGAAGCGGGGTTGTGGTGTTTTTTCAATTCGGAATCATACGAAGATGCCATTCTACGGGCGGTCAACCTCGGCGACGACACCGACACGACGGCGGCGGTCTGTGGACAGCTCGCCGGAGCGTACTACGGCGAGTCGAATATCCCGGCGGCATGGCTCGAACGCCTCGTGATGGCCGGTGACATCCGACACCTCGCCGGGCAGCTCGAATCGGGGGAGGCAACCGTTGATTGACGGGCGTGACGTCACGCCGATTCCTGCGTTACGGGGAGAGTGATCGTCACCGTCGTCCCCTCTCCGGGGGTGCTCGCCACCTCTATCCTGCCGTTGTGTTTCTGCACGATGTTGTAGCTGATCGACATCCCCAACCCCGTTCCGACCCCGACTCCCTTGGTGGTAAAGCCCGGATCGTAAATGCGTTTCAGTTCGTCGGGAGGAATGCCCCTGCCGGTGTCGCTGATCCGCACGATCGCGCTCTCGCCCCGATGCTCCGTGGTGATGGTGATCGTGCCCTTGCCTTCGATGGCCTGTTCCGCGTTGGCCAGCACGTTCATGAACACCTGGTTGAGCTGGTTGGGGTAACACTGCACCCGCGGCAGCTCGCCGTAGCGCTTGACCACCTCTATACGGTTCTTGAGTTCGTGGCACAATAACGTGAGCGTGCTGTCGAGGCCTTCGTGCAAGTCGGTTTCCTGGAACTCGGCCTCGTCGAGGCGGGCGAAGTTCCTCAGGCTGCGGACGATGTCGGCGATGCGGTCGCTCGCCGTGATTGTGATGGCGTTGTTGGCCTTGAGGATCTCGAGTGCGGTGAGGAATCGTTTGCTTTCCCTGAGCTCGTCGACACTTGAGTTTTCGTCGAGTGCCCGGCACACGAGTTCGATCGAACGCGACGTCGTGTCGGCGGCGCTCTTGACCGCGCCGATGGGGTTGTTGATCTCGTGTGCCACGCCGGCGACGAGGTTGCCCAGCGAAGCCATCTTCTCGCGCATGACGAGCTGCTGCTGCGCCTCCCGCAGCTGTTCGAGGGCGCTCCCGAGGTCCTTGTTCTTTGTTTCCAGCTCGACGTTGGCCATTTCCAGCGAATATTGCTGGGCTTCGATCCGGTCGCGCGCTTCGCGGAGCGACTCCGTCATCGCGTTGAACGCGCGCGAGAGGTGACCGACCTCGTCATTGGCCAGAACGTCGATTTCGACGTCGATGTCGCGATCGCCGACGCGCCGGGCCGCTTCGGCCAGCTGTTTGACCGGCCGCGTGATGAGCCGGACGAGAAAAGTGGCAAAGGTGGTTGCCACCAGGGTCACGACGATCAAGGTGATCAGGCTCATTCCCTTGGCTCGTCTGAAGGTAGCTCCGGCGCGCTCGGCCACCTCGGTCGAAGCGCGCGCGTTGACGCGGATCAGGTCCTCGAGGATCGCCCCGATTTCGTCGAAAACGATCTGCCCTTCGCCGCTCAGCAACTGGAGGGCGCGTCCGCGCTCGTTGTTCAGCGAGAGTGTGAGGAATTCGTACCCGAGGACCAGGTACTCTCCCCACCGGTCCTCGAACCGCGAGTACAGCACCTCTTCCTGACGGGTTTCGATGAGGGGTTCGAAGATGTCCTGGTTCTTCTCGATCTTCTCGATGAGGTCGACCATGAGGAGCTGGAGGCGTTTTTTTTCGGCGTCGTCCCGGGAGCCCGCGTGCTGGAGCTGGGCGACGCGGAGGTCGGAGGTGTAAGAATCGATGTTGCCGATCGCCACGGTGCTGGGAAGCCGTCGGGACGTGACCGTTTCGATCTCGGCGTTCAGCAGACTCATCCGGTAGATCAACCCGGCGTTTGTCGTCGCCGTGAGGACGATGATGAAGGCGATCATGATCGCCCGGTTGGTGCGGTGTTTATAGTGCTTGAATTTCGTCATGCCGAGGGGCGCCGCCGGTCAGGTCAGTCGTTTTCGTACGTGATAAACGTCAGCGTGACGACCCGGTCCGTCACCAGCCGTCGGTCGATGTACCCGATGGCTCCCGGTGTCGAGGCGACCCGTTCGAGAATGGCTTCCTGGGATTCGACCGATACCGGTGGCTGGCCTTCGCCGGTCAGCATGTTTTTCATCCAGATCGACTTCATGCGCGAGGCCGATTTGCCCAGGTAGTCGTAGAAGGCCTCCTTGACGTTGGATTTGGGCTCGAGGTCGATCAGGACCACCAGCGACCCGTCGTTCCACTCCCTGACTTCGCCCGTGTAGAGGTCGAACAGCCGGCTTTTGTCGAGCTGATCGGTGGGGACGGACGGGTGGGCGATGACGGCGACCTCGGCCGACGAGGCGGGGACGACCGTCGCGAAGAGGAGTATGCACAACCAGAAAGTCTTCACCTTTGCATCCGTTTCGTGCGCGTCAGAATCGTACCGACACGGCGAGTCCGAGGAAGTCGAACTCGTCAGCGACGATACCCTCGGGGATCGTCGTCGATTCGCCGCCGGCGAGCTGGGCCTTGAGTTTCACCCTGTCGTTGAGGGCGTAGGACACGCCGAGGTTCGGGATCTTCGACGTGAGTTCGGCGATCCGGAAATCGGTTGACCCCGGCGGGTCCGGGTACGTCAGGTTGGATTTGAGCTCCCAGTAACTGACGTATACGAGCAGTTTGTCCCAGAACGTGTATGCCAGGGTCATGTAGAAGAAGTTCTTGTCGACGTCGAGGTTCGGCTCGTCCTCGTCGTAAAACACGCCGATCGCCTCGCTCCAGAACTCGAGGTTCCGCCACTCGAATGACAGGTCGAACCCCGTCCGGTATCGCGGGATCTCCTCGAACGAACCCGGGGGGCGGTTGAACACCTCTTCGAGAACGATGAACTGGTTGGTCTTGTCGGAGGTCGACGAGAAGCCCAGTTTGAAATTCGGGTGCCGGACACCGAGCCGGATCCCGAAGAGAAATGTGCCCGTCGAGTCGATCCCGGTGTTGAACGGGGAATCGCTCGTCGAGATGTTGGGGCTGTTACCCCAGTAAGCCGCGTAGTCGAACTTGAAATCGCCGCCGACCGGTGCCGATCCGCCGATCTGTACGAACGCCTGTTCCGGTACGAATTCCTCGATGGGAAACGACTCCTGGAACGACGTCTCGTAGACGATCGGGCGGATGATGTAGGGAAGGAGTGGCGTGCGGTTCTTGATGACGTTGAGATTGTTGAATCGTGGAATCAGCAATCCCAGCTTCAACCGGAAGTACCGGCTCTGACGGTACCGGACCCACGCTTCCTCCAGGCTGAACGACCCCCAGTTGTCGAACGACGAGTACGAATTGGTGAACTCGAAGTTGACGAACGACGACCAGCGGTGCGACAGCCCCTTCTGCATGAGCAGGTTGAGCTGCTGGAGCGTGAACGTGTTGTATTTCTTGCCCGTCTCGACGTCCCGCTCCTTATAAAGCGACGCCTGGAAGTACCCGAACACGTCGAGGCCGGTCCCCTCGCCCTGGGCGAACGATGCGGCGGGAAGTGCCGGAAGTAGTAAAATGAAAATAATGAGGATTCGAGTCGGCATGAGTCCGATTCCCTGTCGGTTGCGGCGTAGCGCCGGCGCGTAACGGGCGGCGGTGCACGACGGTGGGCACCGGTGCGCCGAGACTAGCAGACAGGTCGAATTGCATCCACACCTATAAAGGCGGCCGGACCCGGGTGGGCGAGAGAGGTCCGTTTTTTTAACCTGCTGGAATATAATATGATATGACCTTTGGCTCCGCCGAGTTAGCTCTTCCAAAATTCACAAGTGTAAGGTATAATTGACAGACACCCAATTGGGCAGGGCACAAGGCACAGATCGCACTCAATACCGCTCCCGCGGGGAGAACTCCTGATGATCCAACGACGCCGGCTACGGCTGTCCGTTGTTATATCTATATGTATCGTGTCGCTGTGCGCCTCGTCGGCGCCGGCCGATCCCGTTATCGCATTCATCGTCACCGCGGACTCGTTGGCCAACGCCGGCGGTGACGGTGAATTGCGTCCTTTTGTTCTCGAGAGAGAGGCGCTGGTGGGGGCCGCGGTGTGGCAGTTGCTCGACATCGCGTTCCAGGTGGGTGAGGGTGGCGACAAGGCCGGCGAATCGGAAAACGTCGCTTTCGCCGAGCGTATCGCGGTGATTCACGAGGCGCAGACGGGATCCACCGCGCCACTCGAACTGGTGGAGGTTTATCGCGGCTGGACGGACGCCGATCGCGGTATCCGCGCCAAGGCCAGGGCGCTCCAGGACGAAGCTGACGCGCTGCGAACGAGCGAGCCCGAACGCGCTGTCGAGATGTACGGCAAGGCGATGTCGTTGTACGGGGAAATCGACGACCAGCACTCCGTCGCCGTGGTCCTCGGGGGGTTCGGGGTGGCGTACTGGTATCTCGGTGACATGGAGGCCGTCAGGGAGCACTACGAAAGAGCTCTTGCCGCGCGCCGCGCGGTGGAAGACCGGATACTGGAGGGCAAAACTCTCAACGGTCTCGGTTCCGTCCACCTGCGCGCCGGCGAATTCGCCGAGGCGGGTTCGTATTACGAGAAGGCCATCGAGGTGCGCCGCCGGACAGGAGACATCGCCGGGCTGGGGACGTCGCTCACGTACCTGGGCCACGTTTACTATCAGACGAACCGGCTCGTCGACGCGAGGGACCGATACGAGGAAGCGGTTCCTCTCCTCGAGGCGCAGGGCAACGCGGGCAAGATGGTCGACCTGCTCAACGGAATCGCCAACTGCTACTCCGACATGGGGCGCCTGGAACGCGCCGGCGAAACCTACCGGCGTGCCATAGCGGCTTCCCGGGTCGCCGGAGACGTTTCCAAGGAGATCCAGTGCCGCATGAACCTGGCGCTCGACTACCGTGTGGCCGGACGATTTGCCGACGCCTTTGCCGAACTGGATACCACCGCCACGATCCTCGACCAGCACCACGACCCCTACATGGAGGCCGTGTTCTACCAGAACCGCGGTGTTACCTACATGGATGCCGGCCAGCTCGACGCGGCCCGCGAGGACATCCTCGAGTGCGTCCGGCTGGCGGACGGGCTCGGAGACCCCGAGTTTTACATCGAGAGCCTCGTCAATGTTGGATATCTTTACAAGATGCTTGGCGCGTACGACCGCGGGCTCGAAGTCGCCGGCCGCGCGAAGGCGATGGCCGAGGAGAACGGGCTGCCGCGTCCGTATCGCGAGGCCATGGCGTTGACCGGAGAGCTGCAACGATTTGCCGGTGACTACGACGCGGCGCTCGAGGCGTGGGGCGAGGTACTCGCCCAGGACCAGGCCGACGGGATGACTTCCTACGTGCTGACCGATCGTATCACTATCGCGGGCATTTACGCCGTTACCGGAGACGCGCAAAAAGCGCGCGAAGCGCGCGGCGAGCTCTACGACATCGCCCCCGACATTCGCGACGCGGGTAGCGAGGTCCTGGAAATGGGACGGATATTCGCGCTGGGGCATACGTTCGAGGACGAAAATCCAGACAGCGCCGCCCACTACTATGAAGCGGCTCTCGCGATGATCGAGGCCTCACGCGCCTCGCTGGGCGCCGACGAGTCGCGGAGCGGATTTCTCTCCGGCGAGCGCCGGTTTTATTTCGAAGAAGTGGCCCGCTACTACGCGTCGGTTGGCGGCGACGACTGGGCCGGCAGAGCGTTTATGACGGTCGAGCGGGCCAAGGCGCGCGGGCTGCTCGACCTGATCGTGATCAGGGAAGCGGCCCGTACTTCGGATGCCGAGGAGGAGCTCCTCGACGAGATCTACCGGCTCGACGACGCGGCGACCGATTACAGGACCCGCCGCGCGGCCCTCGAGTCGGAGTACGACCGCGCCATGGAACGGCGGCTCGAGACGTCGATGGGGGCGTTGATCACTGCGAGCGCGGATGCCGGCATCGACGACGTCCGCAAGACCCTGCCCAAGCAGACGGTGATGCTCCAGTACGCACTCGGTGATACCACGTCGCTCCTGTGGGTGATCGACCGGAAGGGATTCGACCTGGTAACGCTGCCGAACCGCTCCGCGCTGCGTCCCGCAGTGGACCGGATGCGCGACGCCGTCGGAGAGCCGGGGGCGGGAGACGCTGCGCTGCGCGCTGCAGCGCGCGAGTTATACGATTTGCTGATCGAGCCCGCCGCCCAACGGCTGGAAAAGGCGGAGCACCTCGTCATCGTCCCGGACGGATTCCTCCACGAACTGCCCTTCGACGCGCTGTTGAGTCCCGAAGGGGGCGAATTCCTCGAAGAGGGCGATTCGGACGAAAGCTGGACGACGCTACCCTTTCTCGCCCGGAAGTTCTCTACGGTCTACGCCCCGTCCGC
>CBDVDJ010000002.1:0-20229 GCA_965372695.1 uncultured bacterium | reverse complement strand
AAGAAGCGAACGCAGTACCGACGGTCTCAGCCAGGACGACTTCAACGGGACGTACGACTCGTTCGCCTGGATTTTCGGCGCCAACTTCGGCTACAACTTTTAGGGAGGTGTGACCATGAAGACGATATCCATATTATTGACACTCGTTCTGATCGTGCTCGTCGCGTGGAGCTGCTCCTCTCTCGATCCTATCGCTCAGGGTCAGGTCAACACGGGTTCGGTTCGCTTTGCGCGCTTCCACGTCGTCGGCGACAACTACACGGCCGGCCTGCAGAATGGCGGACTGGTCGAAGGGTTCCAGAAAGCCACGTGGGCGGCGGTTATAGCACAAGCCACGCAGACATCCGGGCACGCATTCCCCAATATATCGGAGAACGGCATCCCGCCAACGATGTACGTGAGCGACTACTCTGGCCCGGTGATCGACGTGCTTCCCGACCTCGGGACGCCGACCAACACGACCTACCAGGGAATCTATAACAACCTCGGCATCGCGAGTGCCACGCTGAACCAGCTCATCAACCAGAATGCCGCCTTTCCGCAGCAGCAGAACCCGTTCTTCGCCATTGTTCTCAGAAACCCGGCGATGGGTTCGGCCGTCACCCAGGCGATATCGGCGTCTCCGACGATGCTCGCCGTGTGGGCGGGGTGGACCGACGCATTCGGCGGCGCCACCAAGGGGACCGATCTGGCGCTTACGGACATCACGTCTTTCGAAGACGACTACCGCTCGATGATGGACAGCTTTGTGCCTTCGGCGGACGCGATCGTGGCGGCAACCATCCCCGACTTCGACGACGTGCCTTACTTCACGACCATCCCGCCCGTCGTCGTCGACCCCGACACGAGGGAGCCCGTACTGATCGGTGGCGAGCTCGTCCCGTTGATCGGCATCGTGAACGGGTCGGCACAGGAGCTGCCACTGAGTTCGCTCGTGCTCCTGCCCGCTGCATCACTCATGCGCCTGGGATACGGAATCCCCTCGTCGGTGGGAGGACAGGACGTACCGCTCCCCGACTCGGTCATCGTCGATAATTCCGAACGGGCGAGCATCACGGGCACCGTCGGGCAGTACAACGACGTCATCGACTCGGTATGCGCCAACCGCGGGATACCCGTCGTGGACATGGTGACGCTGTTCGACGATATGAAGAACACCGGCTACGAGATGCGCGGCGAGACGTACACGAGCTCGTTCCTCTCGAACAGCCTTTTTGGCGTAGACGGCCTGCACCCGAATTCGCTGGGCTACTACGTGATCGCGCTGGAGTTCATCAAGGTGATCAACTCGAGCTTCGGGGCGGCGATACCGCAACCGGCGATACCGCTGGGGCTGTTTCGCGACCCGGCGCTGGGCGCGACGAACCCGACGGCCGCCGCGGCCTCGATTACACCGGAGGAGTGGCGCCCGCTGCTCGAGCTCCTCGACTCCGGCGCTAAACAACGGCTGCCGTAAATATTGGAGCAGTCCCCCGTGCCGGTCGCACACCGGCACGGGGGCGCTCCGGCTCAGAGCGCTCGCTGACAGTTTTCAAAAGGGCCGGCTTTCGCAGGATTCTTTCACACGAGTCGGCTTACGCCACGACGGCCGCACTGGACCGGATCGTGAAAAGTGCAAGAATATTTACCGCCATTGTGGCGGTAAAAAGACTTTACACATTGCTCCGCGATTCACCGTCGCCCCCCACACCTGCATGCACGACCTGACACGTCGCAGTGAACCAGATTGCGGTATTTCAACATAGCGAGAGGAGACCAGATGATTTCGAGAGTGTTACTGGCAGCGGTGGTGGTTGTGGTGTTGATGGCAACCGCGTGCGGGGGGCCGTCGGTCTCGGTCAACTTCGACTACGACCAGAGCTACGATTTCTCCAACATGAAGAACTACGCCTACCTCCCCATCAAGTCGATCGGTACCGTCAGCGAGCTCCGCGTCCGGCGCTTCATCGACGCGATCAACAACGAGCTCCAGACCCAGGGGTACGTCCTGACCACTGAAAATCCCGACTTTCTGATCGCAATGCACAGTTCCACCAAGGACAAGACAGACGTCAGCAGCTGGGGCTACGGATATGGAGGCTGGTACGGCGGCTATCGCGACATCGACGTCAGCCATTACACCGAGGGGACCATTTTCGTCGATATCGTCGACCCCGAGTCGCGGAACCTCATCTGGCGCGGGACAGCCCAGTCCGTCGTGGACCCTTCGGCCAGCGCCGACGAGCAGAACAAGGTTTTCACCCAGATCGCCACGCGGCTTTTTGCCAATTTTCCGCCCAAACCGTGACGTGAAGGTCTGTTGACACCCCATATCCAATTCGTTATATTTGACTACCTTGTCCCCGCGTGCTTCCTTTAACCGGCGTGTCCCGCCCGCCGAATGGAGCCCTGCTGATCGTGAAACTGCTGCTGATAAATCCCAAATTCCCCGAGAGTTTCTGGAGCTACAAGTGGGCGGTGGAGAATTTCATCCCCGGCAAGCGGACATTGAATCCTCCGCTCGGGCTCGCCACGCTGGCGGCGCTCTGCCCCGCCGACTGGGATGTGGAAATCATCGACGAAAACATCGAGACGGTGCCATTGAGGCCGGAAGCCGACATCATCGGGGTTTGCGGAATGTCGGTGCAGCACGAACGCCAGAAGGAACTCCTCGCTTTTTACAAGCAGCAGGGACATTTCGTCGTAGCGGGCGGGAGTTATGCTTCTCTCTGCCCCGAAAAATTCGAACCGCTAGTTGATTCGGTCGTCGCGGGTGAGGCCGAGTACATCTGGCCCGAATTCTGCCGCGACTTCATTGCCGGCGCGCCGAAAAAGCTCTACCACGAAACAGGCACCGTCGATATGGCGGACTCGCCGACACCCCGTTTCGACCTGCTCGACCTCGACAAGTACCAGGCTGTCAGCCTGCAGTTTTCCCGGGGATGCCCTTTTCGCTGCGAGTTCTGCGACATCATCGTGATGTTCGGGAGAACGCCGCGGACCAAGTCGCCGGAACAGGTGGGACGGGAACTCGACGCAGTACGCAAGCAGAACATCCACGCTGTATTCTTCGTCGACGACAACCTCATCGGCAGCCGGCCGCGCGCCAAGGATCTGCTCAGGTATATTGCCGACTACCAGCAAAAACACGACTATCGATTTCGCTTCGGGACCGAGGCCTCGATCAACCTCGCGCGCGACGAAGAGCTGCTCTCTCTCTTTCGCGAAGCCCACTTCGAGTGGATCTTTATCGGCATCGAGTCGCCCGACGAAGAAAGCCTCAAGGAAACCGGGAAGATGCAGAACCTCAAGATGGACCTCCTCGCTTCGGTGCGATCCATTTACGCGCACGGAATCGACGTCCACGCCGGGTTCATCATCGGTTTCGACAATGACACGACCGATGTGTTCGACAAGCAGTACAATTTTATTATCGAATCGGGCATCCAGGCGGCGATGGTCGGGCTGTTGACCGCCGTCCCCAGAACGCCGCTCTACGACCGCCTCGAGGCGGACAATCGGCTGATGCCGGGAGACCACGTGGCGGACAATTCCAAGCTCGGTACCAACGTGATCCCCAAGGGGATGTCTTACGACGAAATGATCGCCGGGTATCGCAAGCTCCACTATCGCCTGTTCAACGACCGCGGTATCGCAACACGCATCCGCAACAAGACCCGTTACATGGAAAACCGTGCCAGATTTTCGCTATATACGCGCAAGGAGACTCTGCGGCTCGCACGCCGCTTCCTGTTCCGTGTCGTTCCCTCGGGAGGACTCGGCCGCATTTACCACTTCCTGAGGACGATTCCGTTCACCAAGCCCAGGCTGGTTCATTCGGTTCTTTCCGACTGGGTTCTCGGGCTTTCGATGAAGGATTACGTGGACCGCCACTTTGTGCAGGAGTACAGGGAAGACACGCGGCGCGTCCGCCGGCACGTGGAGCGCATGAAAGCGGTGTTCCGCGAAAACCGCCACATGGGTGCGCTGGGGGTGTCGACACGCGAGTCGGCCAACGCCGCGGCGGCCGTGTTGATTTCGGTGAAAGGCCAGATGTTGCAACCCGTCTCGGTCAAGAGCATCACCGCCCAGGTGGAGCAACTGATGCGGAATACCCGGTCGTCGGTGACCTTTCAGATCGCCGGGTTGGATCGGGAGCAACTCGAGCACCTCTCGCGCCTGCTCAAACGGCTGTCGCGCTACGGCGACCGGATCAACTTCCGTCTCGACGAAGCATCACGGCTCGTGTTTCCGATCGACTCGTCCGTGTTCAACCTGGCGCTGCTGGCGGAATAATTCCAGACGCGATCAAAGATTCACGGTAAAGCCAAGCATGAAAGTAACCCGGCTGTAGACGAGTTCGACCTGGTCGCTGGGGTCGATGATTTTGTCGTCGTCACCCGGATTCAGATCGATGGCCTGGCTGATATTCTCACTACCCCACGCATAACTGACACCGAGCATGAGCTTCGTCCGCTTCAGGCCGATATTCGTCCCGGCGGTGACGTGATAAAGATCGAAACCCGTCAACGCGATGTCCGACACGGGATCGAATGAAGAAAAATCGGTATTGAAACTCAGATACCCGCCATACTTCTTTCCCGTGTATTCGATTCCCGCCGCGTAGTTCAGCACGCTTACTGACTGGTGCTCGAGCTTTGGAACCACCGTCTCGCCCGTTTCCTGTGACACGAATGGCTGCAGGTCGAACACATCGTATTTGTCCACAGCGTCGAACCACTCCGCCGACAGGTTGAAGCTCCACTTGGCCGTGTGATATGCCGCCCCGGCGCCGATCGACAACGGCGAGTGGTAACTGGCGCCGATGTCTTCCTGGACCGTCGCCTGAAAACCGTCGTTGATCTCGCCGTCACCGTTGGTATCGATTCCCACGTGACTGGTGTTGGCCGTCGCCCGGCCCGACCCGTGGACTTCCAGGTTGGGGGTGGTGACGGTGATACCGAGTGTCACCGGATCAAGGTTGAAGCCGAATCCGGCTTTCCACAACAGGCTGTAGACGCTGCCGTCGTAATTGCGGACATCGTAGTAGAGCGCCATCTGCCCCGAATCGGATAGCGCCTGGGCAAAGAGCTGGTTCTCGGTGTCGAGGCTGCGGATAGACAGGTATGTGGTGACCCCGAAACCGATCCACTCCCGGGCCCCCCGCGACCACGTCAGGCCGGCCCACAGTTCACTGGATCTGACCGACACCTTCAACCCTCCCGCGAAGTCCTCTTCTCCGGGGTACTGGTCGAGGATGTCCGCCCGATCCGTTCTCGCCCCGCGGATTTTGGTGTTGAATCGATAACGGGTGAGGAATGAATACGCGAGTTTGTTCTTCCCCAGCCAGCTCTTGCGAAACGCCCCGGCCAGCATATTGGGGAGCAGGTTGAAGTCGTTCGTCTCCAGGTCGATCCCGTCGCCACCCCCGTCCCGGATCGTGAGCGAGCTGATCGCGTAAACGTTGGCCGACAGGAGCAGCTCCGGCTTTTCGATGTATCCCAGGGTGCCGGGGTTGTAAAACGTACCGCTCATGTCGTGTACGCTGCCAATCACCGATCCGCCGAGAAGCATCGACCGCGGGCCGTACTGGGAGTTCCAGTAGTGCGTGTCCTGTGCGGCGCCCGGCACAGCGGCCAGCACTATCATTATCACCGCGAGTCCGGCCGCCAGTGCGAGCAGACGAGTCCGGTTCATGCGAAATCCTCCTGTGGTTATTCGAGCCAGCTCTGCAGAAGTTCGTTTATTTCGTCGCGTTTCGCCGGGAGAAACGTCTCGATAAAGGTAAAGTGGTTGCCTCCGTCGAGAAAAAACGTCCTGGCGTTGTTTTGCGATGACGTGTCGACATATGGCGCCGACCACGGGTCATCCGCCCCGTATATATATATAATGTTGTCTCCGCTGGTCTTCAACCACAAATCGAGATCGCGCATCGGTTCCGGATCGTAAACCGCGTCGACGCAGGGCGCGTAGGCGCAGTTCGGATAGTCCGTATCGCTCAACAGGTCGGAGACGTTTTCAGTGACGTACCCGTAGTACCCGAGCTGGGTGCAGAATTGATACATCGACGCAGAATTCATGGCCTCGTCCGAGTAAGACCAGAACGAAACCACCTCCCGCAGATGATCGAGGACTTCGTCGGCGGTTGCGTGAGTATCCGGGATCGCACCACAGTCGGCATCGGTGTACTGCCAGAAAGAAAACGGGTATTCGAGCACGACATACTCGCACGCCTTTTCGGCGCCGATGCTGTACTCGTACCCCGTCCCCTTCGCGTACCATTCGAACAGCGGCAGTACGGTGTCCTTGCGCTCGAGCGCCATCCGCTGAAACCCGACCAGCCGCGCGCGGCACGCCGAATCGCCCACCACCTCGAAGAACGCGTCGATACGCGGCTCTTCCAGGGCGAAGTTGAGCGGCGCGTCGTAAGCGACGGTCGCCGCGACGTCACCGGGATACCGGCTCCGGTAGACCATCGCCGTCTGCCCACCCTTGCTCCATCCCGTGCTGACCCACTTCCCGCTGTAGACTTCGCCGAACAATTCGGCGATGCGATGGTAGTCGTCGGCCGACTGTTCGATGGTCAGGTACCGCCAGTCCAGCGAGTCGGGGCACGACTCGCCGAAGTATCGGTGCTCGACCCTGAGTTCGCTGGCGTCGAGAATCCCGGCCAGCTCGGCGATGTAGTTATGACCGATCGAATACCCCTCGGTGATCACCACCACGGGGCGATCCTCGCCGCGGTGTTGCAGGACGATACGCTGCGCGAACGTCCCCGCGCCGGGATCGGCGTGATCGAGCGACTGCTCGACGAACACTTCCCAGGCTTCCACGTACCCGGAGTCGGGCTCGATCGCCTGGACCTCGACGCCCGGCAGCGCCTCGAGCCGTGATGCCAGCGGGGTGGCGTCGGCCGCGGTCCCGGCCGGCACGGTCTGCCGGTGGGCACAGGTCAACGACGCCAGAGACACGGCAGCGAGAATCAGCACGAGCCATCGCGCCGGAATCGAGGGCCTGTGAACTTGCACTCTCATCGCACCAGGTAGAGCTCGCGCTGCGGTTGCGACATGTATTCGGCGCCGTCACTGGTGACGACGACCATCACCTCGACGGTCACCACCCCCCGGCCTTCGACGGTCAGCCGCGGCTCGATGGTAAATACCATGTCCGGCTCCAGCGGCTGCAACGGCTTGCTCGCGTATTTCTCCCACTCGGGACCCAGCAGCGCGGTGCCGTCGTGCGAGAACCGCCCGACCTGGTGCCCCAGCGCGTGGGGGAACTCTTCATAACCCGCGTCGGCCAGCACCCGGCGCGACACGGCGTCGATGTCCCTGCCCACTACACCCGGCGCCATCGCGAGGCGCGAGCGCTCGATGGCGTCGCTGATGGTTTCGAAACCCTTCACGACCTCGGGCGGCGGCCCTGTTTCCCCTTCCTCGAGGATATAGAAGGTCCTCTGCAAGTCGGAGCAGTACCCCTCAACCTTGACGCCGAAGTCCATGTTGAGCACGTGGCCGCGTTCGACCTTGCGTTCGGTCGGCGAGTAGTGGGCGCCGGCGGTGTCCGGCCCCGTGAACACGGCGGGACAGTGCCCCTGATCCCACGCGAAATCGAGCCCCCGCTTCGCCACTTCGTCTATCATGAAAGCCGCGATCTCCTTCTCGGTCATTCCCGGCGCGATAAACGAGGACACCGACTCGAATATCTCTTCGGTGTGCCGGATGGCCGAACGCATGTGGTCGAGTTCGGTCGCCGTCTTGCGCTCCCTCAACGCCGATACGACCTTTTCGGCGCTGACGATGCGGTCCGCCATACCGATCTCCCCGAGCAACTCGCGCATCGTTAGATACATGCCGTGGGTGAGACCGTCGCACACTTCGCTGCCCACCGAATAGTTGAGCGCGATCCTGCCGGGATCGATCGACTGCATGAACTCCTTGAACGGACCGCCGATGCCCTCGACGTATCCGATGACGTCGTCGTAAGCGCCCGTGTCTTCGACGCCCTTCTGGTCGTAAAGCCCCACGATCGCGCGCGTGCCGCCATCCTTGCACACGATGAACGCCGAGTGCCACGTCATGTCGCCGCCGGCCAGGAACACGAGGGTCGGATCGCCGTTGAGCTGGCTCTCGCGCACGAAAGTAATCCAGCAGTCGATATCGAGTTCTTCCAGGATTTTCTTCGCCTGGTTCACCTTTTCCTTGATCAACATCGTTATTTGCCTTTCATCTGTGCCCGATAGCGGCTCGGCGTCAGGCCGGTCGTCGCCTTGAACTGCCGGGCAAAAGCACTCTGGTCGTAAAAGCCGCACTCGATCGCAATATCGACGATCTGCCGGCCGGTCGAACGTAGTAAATTACACGCGGCGTCGATCCGGGTCTTGGTGATGTACTGCCCCGCCGTCACCTGGAAGATCCTCTTCATCCGCTGTTCGTACTGATATACCGACAACGACGACATGCGGGCGAGTTCCTCCACCCGAAGCGGCTCGGCGAAGTGGCTCCGGATATACCGGACGGACTCCGCAAGCTCGTTGTAACCGTGCCCCTCGTCGGCCGGCAGGTGGAGATCCCTGGAGATGCCGACCAGGCCCGTTACGGCCCCGTCGCCGTCGCGGATCGGGACCTTGTTGGTGATGCACCAGCCCGGCTTGCCGCGCTCGTAGAGGTGGAGCTCGAGCAGGTCCGTCACCGGCGCACCCGTCTCGAGCACTTCTGTGTCCTGCTCGTGGTAGCCCTCGCCGAGCGGCGCCGGGAAGATGTCGAGCACCGTTTTTCCCAGCAGGTCTTCCTTGCCACCGAGTCCGCACCGGTCGACCAGCGTCTGATTGACGACGGTGTACCGCGCCTCGCGGTCCTTCATGAAGAAGACCATATCGGGGATCTGATCGAACAGCGTTTCGAGCGGATCAGCGATCACGATTCTCCTGCCGGGAAACCTCACTCTGTGCAATTACCGGAGTCTCGACTCCGGTATTGTCCTAGACCCCCAGTATATAATGAAAACAAGGGGACGAGACACTGAAATGAGCACAGGCATCGTATTCGATATCAAGCGGTTCGCCATCCACGACGGCCCCGGCATCCGCACCACCGTCTTCTTGAAGGGGTGCCCGCTGTCGTGCTGGTGGTGCCACAACCCGGAGAGCCGGTCGGCATCGCCCGACCTCCTCTACCGCCCCCAGCTGTGTGCGCGCTGCGGGACCTGTGTCGAAGCGTGCCCCGAGGACGCCCGTTCGCTGACGGGCGAGGCGGTGGAACGGGACCCGTCGCTCTGTGTCCTCTGCGGAACCTGCGTCGAGGTGTGCCCGGCGGGCGCCGTGGAACTGGTTGGACGGCGGACAAACGTCGAGGACCTGATGGCGGAGATCGAGCGCGACACGCCGTTTTTCGACGAGTCGGGCGGCGGGGTGACGTTTTCGGGCGGAGAGCCCCTCGAACAGACCGCCTTTCTCACCGAAGTCCTCGAACGGTGCAGTGAGCGCGAGATACACACCGCCGTCGACACCTGCGGCTTCGCCCGGCCGGACCTGCTCCAGGGCGTGGCGGAAAGGACCGACCTGTTCCTGTTCGATCTCAAGTGCATGGACGCTGAGCGCCACATCGAACTCACCGGCGTCGGCAACGACCTCATCCTCGCCAACCTGCGTATGCTCGACAGGATGGGCAAGCGGATCCACATCCGCGTCCCCGTCATTCCAACGGTGACGGACGGAAAGGGCAATTTCGACGCCCTGGGCGAGTTCGTCGCGTCGCTCGAAACGCGCCCCGTCATCACGCTCCTCGCCCACCACCCGACGGCCATGGAAAAATACTCGAGATTCGCCGTCGACAAGCAGCTGCCCGAAGGCGTCGAAGCCCCTTCGCGCGAAAGTCTCGAAAAGATCGCCTGCGGCCTCGAAAAATTCGGACTGGAAGTCACCTGTTGAATCCGGGAGAACCAACGATGAATGATCGCGTCAAAAAATTGCGTCAGGAGAGTTACGAGGCTACGGTGACCCTTTCCGCCGAACGGGCGGCCCTGATCACCGATTTCTACCGGGACAATATCGGCAGGTACTCGGTGCCCGTGACGAGGGCGAAGGCGTTCGAGCACCTCTGCCGGCACCAGTCCCTCTACATCGGCGACGGCGAACTCATCGTCGGCGAAAGAGGCCCCCGGCCGAAAGCGGTTCCGACATACCCCGAACTGACGTGTCACAGCGAAGAAGACCTCCGGATTCTTGACACCCGTCCCATGACGCGATACGGCGTCGCGGGCGAAGAAATCGCCGTCTACCGCGACAAGGTCATCCCGTTCTGGCGCGGCCGGACGATGCGCGACCGGTTGTTCGCCGGGTTGTCAGACGGGTGGAAGGCGGCTTACGAAGCGGGGATCTTCACCGAGTTCATGGAGCAGCGGGCGCCGGGACACACGACACTCGACGGCAAGTTCTACACGAAGGGACTCGACGGCTTCAAGCTCGACATCGACGAACGTATTTCCCGCCTCGACTTTGCGTCGGACCCCGGCGCGACCGCGAAACGCGAACAGCTCACCGCGATGCGGATCGCGTGCGACGCCGTGATCGTGTTCGCCGGACGGCACGCTGACAAGGCCGCTCAGATGGCCGCCGACACTCGGGACCCCGTCCGCAAGGCCGAACTCGAGCGTATCGCCTCCACGTGCCGTCATATACCCGCCGGTGCTCCGCGTGATTTTTACGAAGCGCTCCAGATGTACTGGTTCATGCACCTCGGAACCATCATGGAGCTCAACGGATGGGACGCGATGAACCCGGGACACCTCGACCGTTACTTCCACCCGTTCTACGTCCGCGACCTCGAGAACGGAACGCTCACGCGTGACGCCGCCCGGGAGCTCCTCCAGTGCTTCTGGATCAAGTTCAACAACCACCCGGCCCCGCCCAAAGTCGGCGTGACGGCCGAGGAGAGCGGCACCTACAACGACTTCACCAACATCAATCTCGGGGGCGTCATGCCCGACGGGAGCGACGGCGTGAACGAGTTGTCATACCTGATGCTCGAAGTGATGGACGACATCCACCTCCTCCAGCCCCAGGGCAACATCCAGCTCAGCCGCAAGAACGAAGACCGTTTCCT
Organism: uncultured bacterium; assembly: GCA_965372695.1. Taxonomy (GTDB): domain Bacteria; phylum Krumholzibacteriota; class Krumholzibacteriia; order WVZY01; family JAKEHA01; genus CBDUWU01. The sequence goes on along the minus strand of CBDVDJ010000002.1, from coordinate 9,148 downwards.
CAAGGCGGCCTGCCGCGTGATCCGGAACGGTTACGGGTACCCGTCGGTGTTCAACGCCGACGGCGTGGTGGAACAGCTCGTCCGCTGCGGCAAACGGATCGAGGACGCGCGCGAGGGCGGCACCAGCGGTTGCGTCGAGTCGGGCGCGTTCGGCAAGGAAGCGTACGTGCTCACCGGCTACCTCAACGCCCCCAAGATCCTCGAAGTGGCGCTCAATAATGGCGTCGATCCTCGTACGGGAGTACGCGTCGGCATAGAGACGGGCGATCCCCGCGGGTTCGGGACATTCGACGACGTGTTCGAGGCGTTCCGCCGGCAGCTATTGCACTTCGTCGACATCAAGGTCGCCGGCAACCAGTTCATCGAGCGCATGTACGCCGAAAACGCCCCCGCCGTGTTCCTCTCGGTGCTGATCGACGACTGCATCGAGAACGGCCGCGACTACAACGACGGCGGGCCGCGATACAACACCAACTACATCCAGTGCGTGGGCATCGGGACGATCACCGACAGCCTCTCAGCAATTCGCCAGCACGTATTCGACGACCGTTCGGTGAGCATGGAGCAACTCCTCGACTCACTGGCGAACAACTTCGACGGCGCCGAAACACTAAGGCTCCGCCTGGCCGGCAAAACGCCGCGCTACGGAAACGACGACGACCGGGCCGACGGGATCATGATGCGCGTGTTCGATGCGCTCCACGACGCAATCGACGGGCGGCCCAACACGAAGGGCGGCGAATACCACGTGGACATGCTGCCCACGACGTGCCACATCTACTTCGGCTCCGTGATGGGCGCATCCACCGACGGAAGGCTGGCCGGCGCCCCCGTTTCCGAGGGCATTTCTCCCGTCCAGGGCGCCGACCGCAGCGGGCCAACGGCGGTGATCAAGTCGGCGGCCAAAATGGACCAGCTGCGAACGTGCGGCACACTGCTGAACATGAAGTTCATGCCCGGCGTTCTGGAAGGCAAGGAAGGCATAGACAAACTCGCGCAGCTGGTACGGACCTATTTCCGGCTCGACGGACACCACGTCCAGTTCAACGTCGTCGACGCGGACACACTGCGCCGCGCGCAGGAGAAGCCGGAAGACTACCGCGACCTCATCGTCCGCGTGGCCGGTTACAGCGACTACTTCTGCGATCTCAGCGTGGAGCTTCAGAACGAGATCATCGAGCGCACGGGACACGAGGTGTTCTGACGCGATCGACCCGCCCAGCGACCGGTTGACGCCGGGGAGGCCGCCATTGTAGAATGGACTGTCCTTCCCGGGGAAATCCATGATCGGCAAGACGGTATCGCACTACAGAATTATCGAGAAGATCGGCGAAGGCGGCATGGGCGAGGTCTACCTGGCCCATGACACCGAGCTCGAGCGCAAAGTGGCGCTCAAGTTCCTGCCCGCGCGGGTCGCCTCCGACCCCGACGCACTGGCACGCTTCAAGCGCGAAGCCCAGGCGGCCGCCGCGCTCAACCACCCCAACATCATCACCATTCACGAGATCGGCCGGCACGAAGACCAGAGTTTCATCGCCATGGCCTACGTCGACGGCGAGCTCCTCAGCGACGCGCTCAAAAAGGGGATCCCCCTCGAGCGGGCGCTCGACATTGTCACCCAGGTGTGCGAAGGCCTCGACAAGGCCCACCAGGCCGGCATCGTCCACCGCGACATCAAGCCGGAAAACCTGCTCATCGACAACGACGGCCGCGTGAAGATCCTCGATTTCGGCCTGGCCAAGCTGGCCGGTTGCACACGGGTCACACGGACGGGCACTACGGTGGGGACGGCATCGTACATGTCGCCCGAGCAGGCCAAAGGCGGAGACGACGTGGACGCACGCTCTGATGTGTTTTCAGCGGGAGTGGTGCTGTACGAACTTCTCACGGGCAAGCTGCCGTTCAGGGGTGACCACGAGGCGGCGGTGATCTACTCGATCATGAATGTGGACCCGGAGCCGTTGGCGGCACACAAGGAAGATCTCCCGAAAGACGCGCAACGAGTGGTCGACAAGGCACTGGCCAAAAAACCCGCCGATCGCTACCCGTCCACGGCACTCCTGGCGGCGGATCTCGAGGCCTTGTCACCCGGGGCTCCGCACCACCGCGGCGCCGGGGCCTCGCCCAGGCGATGGGCGATCCCGGGAGCGCTGGCGCTCCTCGCCATCGTCGCCCTGATCGTCATCAACCCGTTCAAGGTCAACATTTCGTCGCAGCAGGACGCCGTCGCCGGCGACAACACCGTCGCCATCATGTACTTCGACAACCTGGCTGAACTCGACGACCCGCGCCGGCTGGGCGAGATCATCACCAACCTTCTTATTACGAATCTGTCGCAGTCGCAGGACCTCAAGGTCGTATCCAGCCAGAGGTTGTACGACATCCTCAAGCAGCGGGGCAAGGAAGGCGAAAAAACGATCGACCGGACGACCGCTTCCGAGATCGCCCGGACCGCCGGCGCCCGCTGGATGATGCTGGGGAGCATCCTCCAGGTCGAGCCCCACCTCATCGTCACCACGCAACTCGTCGACGTGGCCTCGGGCGAGGTCGAGTCTTCCCAGCGTTTGCAGGGAGCGCCGGGGGAAACTGTCTTCGACGTAGTCGACCGGATGACCGGAGATACGAGATCCGAACTGCCCGTTCCCGTGCAGCTCGATGTGGAACAGCCGAGACCCGTCGTCGAGGTAACGACACATTCGCTCGAAGCGTACCGCCATTTCGTCGAGGGGCTGGAGTACGAACGAAAGCTCTACGGCCAGGAGGCCTGCGAGAGCTTTCGCAGGGCCATCGAGTACGACTCCACCTTTGCCATGGCGCACCTGCATTATGGCTGGAGCGCGCTGGGCCTGCGCAATTACAAAGAAGGGGTGACCGCCTTGGAGAAGGCGGCGCAATATATCGACCACGTCAGCGGGAAAGAAAGACTCTATATCGAAGGCTCCGTGGCGTGGCTCGGAGGCCGGCATGACGACGCCATCGAGATTCACACCCGGATCACGGAATTGTATCCGGATGAGAAGCGGGCTTATCTCGAACTGGGAAACGTGCAGTATCTATCAGGTGACTTCGAGGGCTCGCTGGAAAGCTACCGAAAAGTCATCGCGCTCGACCCTACGATTGCGGTATCTTACAACCAGATGGCGTATATCTACGACCACCTGGGAAACTTCGAGAAATCCATCTGGGCGATCAACCAGTACATCGAACTGACGCCCGACGACGCCAATCCCTACGACTCGCGCGGTGATTTGTACGCGTACCACGGCGATATCGAACATGCCATCGAGTCCTATAAAAAAGCGGTGGAGATCAAGCCCAACTTCTACAGAACGGTCGAGAAGATCGGGCACATGCGAATTTACAGCGGACGGTACGACGAAGCCGAAGCCGAGTTCCGGAAACTCCTCGCCAGCGACCAGGTCGCCGTCCGGTCGAGGGGCAGGTACATCCTCGCGATAATTCCCTTGTACCAGGGACGGTTGAGAGACGGTCTCATCGTGCTGGACGCCGCCATCGCCGACGACGAAGCCGCGAACTACTACACCGAATCCTACTTGTTTAAACTCTACTCGAAGGCATCGGCTCTGGCCGACCTGCATCGGACCGATGAAGCCTACGACGAAGCCCGACGGTTCCGGACAGGCATCGGCACCATATTCCCTTCTTTTGCGACGGAATTTGAATTCGTGTACGCGAATATGTGCGCTTCGACCGGGAGGATCGAGGAAGCGGACAGCATCGTCGGCCTCTACGAGACCGTGATGGACACCCTCGGCGAATCCGCCCTGGAGCCCTATCACGCCGCCAGGGGAAATATCGCGCTGGTAAAGGGTGAATACGACATCGGGATACAACATTTTCTGCGGTCGGTCGAAATCGAGCCTGACGACTACCTCGAGCGCTACCGGCTCGCAAAAGCGTATCTGATGTCGAACCAGACAGACGAAGCCATCGCCGTCCTGGAAAAGGCGCTCAACCGCTACGACCCTCAGCGCCTGTTCGAACCCACCGCGAGCGTACGCGGATACTACCTGCTGGGGACCGCCTATCAGCAGGCCGGCAGAAACGCCGAGGCCATCGAGCAGTTCGAGACCTTCCTCGACATCTGGAAAGACGCCGACCCCGAATTGACCGAAGTCCTTGACGCCAGGGCCCGAATCGAAGCCCTCAGAGCAATCCGGTAATTTCCATACGTCTGTGGTTACAAGATCGGCCGGGACCGGCTCATCCCTGAAAACGGGGATTGATGAGTCCGCTGCAATAGAGGATAATGGCTCTTTCTCGCCCCTTCCTGGGGGGGGCAACTTCCAACAAGCACCGGAGGGGATTTGTCATGGGTGGATTCTTTGGAGCTGCATTCAACAATGACTGCGTTGACAGTTTGTTCTACGGCACCGACTACCACTGCCACCTCGGCACCATGCGCGGCGGCATGGCGACGTTGAACGGCGGCGGGTTCACGAGGTTTATACACGACATCACCAACGCGCAGTTCCGGAGCAAGTTCGAGTCGGATGTCCCGCTGATGAAGGGTAATTCCGGCATCGGCGTGATCAGCGATTTCGAGGACCAGCCCTTGTTGATCAATTCACACCTGGGCAAATTCGCCATCGTTACCGTCGGCGTTATCAACAACGCCGACGCGCTTGCCAAAAAAGCGTTCACGAAGCGGCGGACTCACTTCGCCGAGATGACGGGCAATGACTTCAACCCCACCGAACTCGTTGCGACGCTGATCAACCAGGAAGAGAGTATCGTCGACGGGATCAAGAACGCCCAGGAGCAGATCGAGGGATCGTGTTCGATCCTGATTTTGAACGATGATGGTATCTATGCCGCCCGCGACAGAATGGGAAGGACCCCCGTCATCCTGGGCAAGTGCCCCGACGGGTACGTCGCGACGATGGAAACGAGCGCGTTCCCCAACCTCGACTGCCGGCTGGAAAAAGACCTCGGTCCGGGAGAAATCGTATTGATCACGGCGGGCGGCATCGAGCAGCTCGCCCCTCCCGGCGAAGCGATGAGGATCTGCAGCTTCCTCTGGATCTACTACGGTTACCCGGCGTCGAGCTACGAAGACATCAACGTGGAAGCGGCGCGTTACCGCTGCGGAGCGGCGCTCGCCGACGCCGACGACGTCGAAGTCGACTACGTGGCGGGGATCCCCGATTCCGGCACCGCCCACGCGCTCGGTTACTCGGACCGATCCGGCATCCGTCACTCCCGCCCGTTCGTCAAATACACGCCGACCTGGCCACGGAGTTTCATGCCGCAGGACCAGACCGTCCGCGACCTCGTCGCCAGAATGAAGCTGATACCGATCAGGGAGCTGACCGAGGGCCAGAGGCTGCTCTTCTGCGAAGACTCGATAGTACGCGGTACCCAGCTCAAGGATACCGTCCAGCGCATGTTCGAGTACGACGCCAAAGAAGTCCACATGCGCCCGGCGTGCCCCCCGCTCGTCCGTTCGTGCAAGTTTCTCAATTTTTCGCGCTCGAAGTCGGAGCTCGATCTCGCCGCGCGAAGGGCGATCAGTGAGCTCGAGGGGCGCGACGACGCCGACGTCACACCGTACATCGACGAGAGCTCGGACAAGTACCACGCGATGGTAGACAAAATCGGAAAGAGAATGGGGCTGACGACGCTCAGGTATCAGAAGCTCGAAGACATGGTGAAGGCCATCGGATTTCCGAGAGACAAGGTGTGCACGTACTGCTGGAATAGCGAAGAGTAGCGGCTGTCCTGGTTGCCGCGCCGAGTCTTGATCAACCCCCGGTACCGTTTCTCCGCTTGACCATCGTAATCTTGTTACCCGCATCGTTGAACGTGACGTCGTCCATGAACGTCCGGATCAACATGAGTCCGCGGCCGCTCGCCTTGAGCAGGTTTTCGGGGTCGGTGGGATCGGGGACGGTTGACAGGTCGAAACCGGCCCCTTCGTCCTCGACGACGTACGACACCTCGTCCGGTGTGAGGCGTTCCCTGATCCGTACCCGCCGGTCGCGGTACGGCGCCTCCAGGACCCTTTCCTGGCGCTGTCGCGCATACGAGTCCCCGCCACCTTCGCGCAGCGCCGAATCGAGATCGAGGTTCCCGTGGTCGATCGCATTGTTGATCGCCTCGGTGAGCGCGGTGCTGATCTGGAACAGGCCGGTCTCATCGCAGAAGTTGAAAAGTGTCAAATTATTCTGACAGTAACTGACCATTGCGGCGCAACCGTCTTTTTCATAACCCAGCAAAAAATGTGATTCGGTTTTTTCCAGCAGGCACCGGGACTGCTCGCGGTGGCGTGTCGTCTCCACCGCTCCCAGCACCACATACATGGCGTCGCAAAGGTCGGTTTTCAGGTCCTTCTTGGGTACGTAGCTCAATGCTCCTGCTTTCAAAGCATCGACGGCGGCCTGCTCGCTGCCGTTTGCGGTCATCAGCACTACCGGAACGCTGGAATGATGCATGCGCATGTACTCGACGAGCTCCAGTCCGTCCATCTCGGGCATGTGGAGGTCGGTGAGCACCGCGTCCGGGCACCGGGTTTCGAGGATTTTCAGAGCCTCTCGTCCGTTTTGGGCGTAAATAGCTTTGACGCCGTGGTCCGAGAGGCAACCGCCGGCAACCTCGCGGTCTTCCGCGTTATCATCGACGACAAGGATGGTCTCCATAGGATAACTCCGGGTTCATTATAACCTGTCCCGGGCACAATTCCAACCGCCTCGTTACGGTTGTTCCGGATCTTGTGGTGATAATCCGGCGGCGAGACCGGTCGAATCCTGGGCGACAACCCACCCACCACCGAGCGCCTGATACAAACGTACGATCGACGTTAGTTGCAGTTGAAGCGTCTCCGACGCGGCGAGTTGAGAAGAAAAGAGCGATCGCTGCAGGTCGAGGACTTCGAGGTAGCTCGTCAGTCCGCTTTCGTAGCGCGTCCACGAAAGCTCGGCGGCGTTCCGTGCCGCTTTCATCTGCCGGCTGCGCGCGTCGACTTCCGCCCGGTAGGTGCGAACCGAAATGAGGGCATCGTCGACTTCGCGGTAGGCGTTGAGTATCGTCTGCTCGTAAACATTGAGGAGTTGTTCGGTTCTGGTGATCTCGACTTCGATTTGACTGCTGATCTCACCGGCGTTGTAAATGGGCCCGAACAACTGCGCTCCCAGCCCGAATATCCCGGTCGTCTGATCGGCGAACTGGGCGCCGAGGTCGGCGGTGAGATTGAACTGCGGGAACCGCAGTGCCTTCGCCGAACCGATCCGCGCGGTCTGGGCGTGGAGTTGCCGCTCGGCCTGCATGATGTCGGGGCGGCGCTGGAGCAGGTCGGACGGAAGTCCCGTTGGAATCTCCGGCGGAAACACCTGGTCTTTGAGCGCAACGCCGCGTTCGATTTCCTGCGGCAGTTCGCCGATCAACACGCTGATCGCGTTTTCCGTCTGACCCCGCAGGCGCTCGAACGTCTGCACCTGCACCTCGGCCTGGTACACCTGGATCTGCGCCTGGTTGAGGTCGACCTCGTTGACCATACCCGCGTCGAAGCGGGTCTGGACGACGGCGAGGCGCTGCTGCCACACGTCGAGTGTTTTCTGCGATATGTCGAGCCGGTTATCGAGGTCCCGCAGCAGCAAGTAGGCGCTGGCGACCTCCGAAACGAGCGATATGGTGACGCCGCGGTACACCTCTTCGGTGGCAAGGAGTTCCTGGAGGGCCGCTTCCTTCTGGCGCCGGATCTTGCCCCACAAGTCGACCTGCCACGACGCCCCGAGAAAAGCACCTCCCGATCCATCGGCCTGGCCATCCTCACCGAAAGTCCCTCCGTACGAACCGTCGGCCGAGTAACCGAGACGCGGAAAAAGGCGCGAGCGGACGATGCCGAGCGCGGCGCGCGCTTCCGAGATACGGGCCACCGACAGGCGCAGGTCGCGGTTGTTCACCAGCGCGGTATCGATCAGGGCCACGAGGACGGTGTCGCCGAAGAGCTCCCACCACGGGGTATCGGCGACCGATTCGACCGTGGGCAGACTCTCCCTCTGTTGATCGGGCACGGGCACCACGGGGCGCTTGTAGTCGGGGCCCATCGTGCACCCGGCGGAGGCGAGCAAACATGCCAGGATGAACAGCCGCCTCATGCTACGACCACCGCCTCTTGCGCCGGATAAACCGGTCGGCCACACCCGACGCCATCACGACCCAGACGACGGCGATGGTGATCTGAAAAACCCGTGTGTAGACCGCGGATCCCGCTTCATCGGAACCGCTGGCTGTCGTGGAACCGATCACGAGCAATAACGTCGAAAACGCCATGCCGTACAGCTTCGCCATACGGTTGTCGGAGAAGACACGCGTCCCGAAAATCAACCCGGCGAGGAACGTCACCAGAATGAGAAAGTAAAACTGCGGCACCATCGAGAGTAATTCGTACATGACGATCGCCGCCGCGCCGCCAATAACGTTGCCGAGGACGAGTGCCCCGCCGACCTTGAAGCCGGTCGCGAAACCCGGTTGCGACGACAGCAGCGCCACGAAAATCAAGATCAACAAGGCGCTCTGCAGTTTGAAAGCATAAAAAAGGACGAGGACGGGCAGGACGACGAGTATACTGATCGCAGCCGTCTTGAACCGCTCCATCACCGGCGGCAACTCCGCCCGTTCCGCCACGGGGGCGTTCACGTCGTGGGTGCCGGGTGGATCGGGCAGAAGTCCGTAGGCAAGCCACACGACTCCCACTGTCGCCGCCGCGCCGATCAGGATACCAGCTGCGACCATATTGGCGATCGCCGGCGACGTGATTGTGATCAACGGGATCACGAGCAACGCGATCAACAGCCACATCGTGAGCAATGGTGAGCGCCCGCTCGCCATCATATAGAATATCCGGAACAGCACGAGTCCCGTGAACGGAATGTACACCATCGGATACGAGATCAGATATTGTCCGAGCTTGAGACCTGCGAAGCTGGCGACGGCGACGACGGCGACGAAACTGAACCCCTGCTTGAGCGTCGGGCGCGGCGCGGGAGAAGCGAAAAAACTGAGCGCCAGGACGGGCGTCAAAAAAGACAACTGCCAGTTGACCCCCAACGCGACCGTCATCGCGATCGTCGAACCCAGCGCGTAGCGCAGGACTCTGAGGCTGCGCATGTCGAGTTGCCAGCGCCCG
>CBDVDJ010000001.1:0-20373 GCA_965372695.1 uncultured bacterium | reverse complement strand
GGCGTCTCGGTGATCGTCGTCGCCGGGATGCTGTATCTATGGGGACATTCCGACGCGAGTTCAGGAAAAGCCTTCGGACTGCCCGGTGTGGCGGTAGCCGATGAGGGCGCACCGGTTATCTCACCGGTGGAGTCGCGCGATCGAGATTTCTACGCTCCCAACAGCGAGGACCTCGGTCCCGACGAAATGCGGTTGACCGCCTGTGGCACCGGCATGCCCACGGCGCGTCCGAAACAGGCGGCTTCTTGCTGGCTGCTCGAACTGGGGAACGGAGACAAGTTTATCTTCGATATAGGGACCGGATCGGCAGAGCGCATCGCAGCCATGCAGATTCCTTACAATTACCTCGATAAGGTCTTCCTGAGCCACCTGCATACCGACCATTTCGGAGATCTGGATGCGTTGTTCGTCGGTGGTGCGCTGGCCGGCCGCCAGAAACCTCTGCGCGTCTGGGGGCCGAGCGGCGAGACGCCGGAGCGAGGCACGAAGTACGCGGTGGAGCACCTGCGGAAAGCGCTGACCTGGGACCTCGACGGCCGCGCGGGGCTCACAGATCCACGTGGATACCATATCGAAGCCAACGAGTTTGACTACACGGTCATCAATCAGATCATCTATCAGGAGAATGGCGTGACGATCCGGAGCATCCCGGCCATTCACTCCCTCGACGGTCCGGTGAGTTTCATCGTCGAGTGGAACGGCTTCAAATTCGTGTTCGGAGGCGATACCTACCCGAACCAGTGGTACGCGGAGTACGCAAAGGGTGCCGACCTGGCGATTCACGAGTGCTTCATCACCGTGCCGGACATGATTGAAAAGTTCAAGTTCACACCGCAAAGTGCCCTGGCCGTAGGTACCCAGATCCACACCGCGCCGGAAGCGTTTGGTAAAATGATGTCGATCATCAAGCCGCGGATGGCCGTGGCTTATCACTTCTTTAATGATTTCGACACCCAGCCGGCGATCAACGATCGCATCCGGACGACTTATGACGGGCCACTGAGTCTCTCCACGGATTACATGGTGTGGAACATCACCAGGGACGATATTCGCGTGCGGATGGCAGCAGTTGATGAAGACGTCTGGCCGCCTCCGGCCACCATGAAGCCGCAGCCGCCCGATCCAGGTATCAGGATTCCTTATTCGGACCTGATTGCAGGCGGCAGATACGATATGAGCGACGTGATTCAGCCGACGTATGACGAGATCAACAAACAGTATGGTCTCAAGGAGAAGCAGGACGGTTGACGCATATGCACCGGCGCATCATTTTCTTCTCGATCATTGCCTTGCTGTTTAGTTCCCAGGTTACGGCGGACGTCCACGTGGATGGACGGATCGCCTGGGCTAAGGCCAGAAATGCGGACAACGCCGTCCGCTTCAATGGTTCTCTGCGCTTCGTCGCCAGGCCCGGCGAGCGTGAGTTCCGGGTTTTGGGTGACCTCGGCGTCGAGTTCTTCGACTACGGCCACGGAAGGGCGGGAAGTCGCACGGTCTATCCGGCGAAGATCCCGTTCGACGCGATCGAGCAACTGAAACAGCTGGATTTTCTCGTCTCCATCGAGAGCGCGCGCACTCGACGGACGCCGCCGCCGCTGGCCGTGAGCCGACCGCAGGTGGAGGCCGACCTTGCCTGGCAGGTGGGCGCTCCCGGCGGGGGAACATTATCGGGCAAGGGCGTTATTATCTGCGACATCGATACGGGTGTTAACTATCTGCACTCGAACTTTTTTCAGTTGAGTGGTGAGACGTTCGCCTGGCTCGACGTCGATATGAGCGGGACTTTGAGCGCCGGCGACGCGGTCGATCTCGACAACGACGGTGTCCCCGACGCGGGAGAGGATCTCCTCTGGCGCGAGAGCGCCGAAACGAGCCAGTACGGAAACGACGCCGCCGCATACGACACCGACCTGGATTTTCTCTACACCGACGCCAACGGCAACGCCACCCGCGACTACGGACCGCCCACGTATGGCGAGAACGACCCGTGCTATGGCGAGCGGATCTTCCTGACCGACGACGCCAACGACAACGGCCTCCTCGACGTCGGCGAAACATTGCTCGCGCTCGGACAATCAAAAATCAGGGCCATATATAATAGAGACGGCAGTATCCACCGGCGGGGGATCGATCTGCTCACCTCCGAGCTGGACACGTGGGGGCACGGCACGCAGGTGTCGGGAATATTCGGCGGTGGCTGGGTCGGGTTGCACGCGATGAGCGGCATGGCCCCCGGGATCGAGAGCCTGCACGTCGACTACGACTTTGCGGCCGAGCCGCCCTTCCTGTTCCCCATCGAAGCCGGTCTCGCGTGGGCCGTCGGCGAAGGGGCAGACGTTGTTATAATAGAGGACGGCGAGTGGGTGTGGGAGTACCTCGACGGGTCGTCGAATGTCGAGATCATGATCAACGAGTATGCCGCCGATGACAGCGTCATCTTCATCGTTCCCGCGGGGAATCTCGCAACGGGGCACATGCACACGCACTTCAACAGCAGCGCCGGCGAGGTGCTCCACGCCGACGCCACCCATTCGATCCTCTGGCCCAGCTTCCTGTGGAGGAGCGAGACGGCATTTACCGATCTCTACGTAAATCCACCCGGTGGATCCGCGGTTCTGATTCCCGCGGATGGAACCACGGTGGTCACGTCATCGTACCGGATATACTCCAACCTCTCCGTGTCGCCGCGCGGTACGCGGCGGCTCGACCTGCGCATGACGACCAATCCGGGAGGTGGGTCCGTCGGGGGCGACTGGACTTTCACTTTCACGGGACCGGACACCGAATTGCACGGCTATTTCGGCGAGGATTCGTTCAGCTGGACCTCGGCCGGGTACTGGGTGAACGGACAATCGGGAGATTACACCGTCACCTGGCCCGCAACCGCCGACTCGGCCATCACGGTGACGGCGTATACCGTCGACGGCGACGGCGATATCGATAACTACAGCGGCTGGGGTCCGCGCATCGACGGGACGCCCATTGTCGATATCGCCGCTCCGGGGCGATACGTCTACAGCGCCAGTCCGCTGAACGCGGGAGACTTCACGTCCTTCGCCGGGACCAGCGGCGCCGGCCCCCACGTGGCCGGCGCGGCGGCGCTGTTGAAGGAACTCATTCCCGACCTCGACAACGGTCTCTGCCGGCAGTACCTCCGTGCGGGTGCCCAACAGGACGTCTATACCACCGACCCCGACCGCTGGGGCGCAGGGAAACTACGGATATATTCTTCGATCGCGGGGGCATTGACCGCCGTTGCCGAGACGCCGCCGCACCCCGAACTCGCACTCGGTGCCTACCCGAATCCTTTCAACCCGGCGACGACGATCCGGTTCAATCTGCCCGCGACCGGAGTGGCGCGGCTGCGGATATTCGACGTGACCGGACGCGAGATCTGGAGCCGGGAGGTGACCCCTGACGTGCCGGGGTGGCAGGAGGTCAGCTGGGACGGGCGGAACCGAAGTGGCGGAAGCGTGGCCTCCGGGGTCTACTTCGCCCACGTACGCCAGGGCGGGCAGTACGCGGCGTGCAAATTGATCCTCGTGCAGTAAGCAGGATTACATAGAACCGCCGATTTTGGTATACTCCGGCTCATTCAGAGGCCGTCCCGCCGGGCGGCCGCATAATCCCGACACATATCTATATTGAGGTAACTGCATGTCATCCAATAAAATAACCTGGACCAAGATCGACGAGGCTCCGGCCCTTGCCACCCACTCACTACTCCCTATAATAGAGGCATTCTTCAAGGGCACGGGCGTCGAGATCGAGACGGCGGACATCTCCCTGGCCGGGCGCATCATTGCCAACTTTCCCGACAATCTCCACGAAGCCCAGAAGATTCCCGACGAGCTGACCCGCCTGGGCGAACTGGCCAGGACCCCGGACGCCAACATCATCAAGCTGCCCAACATCAGCGCTTCGATCCCGCAGTTGCAGAACGCCATCGCGGAGCTGAAGAGCAAGGGCTACGACATTCCCGACTACCCCGAGGAACCGTCTACCGACGAGGAGCGTGCCTTGCAGGCCCGCTTCGCCGTGGTCCTGGGGTCGGCGGTGAACCCGGTGCTGCGCGAGGGCAATTCGGATCGGCGGCCGGCGGTGTCGGTGAAGAAGTTCGCCCAGAAACACCCCCACAAGATGATGAAAGACTGGCCGGAATCCGGTTCGGTGACGCGCGTCGCCCACATGAACGACAAGGATTTTTACGGCAGCGAAAAGTCGACGACGATGGGCGCCGCAACCGACGTGCATATCGAATTTGCCGACACGTCTGGCACGGTGACCATACTGAAGGACAAAGTCTCGCTGCTCGACGGCGAAGTGATCGACTGCTCGGTGATGAACGTGGCCGCGCTGCGCGCCTTCTTCGCCGAACAGATGGCCGCAGCCAAATCAGACAACGCGCTGCTCTCGCTCCACCTCAAGTGCACCATGATGAAGGTGTCCGACCCCATCATGTTCGGGCATTGCGTCTCGGTCTACTTCGCCGACGCGCTGGAGAAGCACGCGGACGCACTCGCTGAGATCGGCGCCAACGTGAACAACGGAATGGCCGACGTTCTCGACAAACTCGATCGCCTGCCCGCCGACAAGAAAGCCGGGATCGAAGCCGACATCGTCGCGTGTTACCAGAGCGGCCCCGATCTGGCCATGGTCGACTCACGCAAGGGCAAGACCAACCTGCACGTGCCCAACGACGTGATCGTCGACGCCTCCATGCCGGTCGTGATCCGCGACAGCGGCAGGATGTGGAACAAGGACGACGCGCTGCAGGACACCGTCGCCATGGTCCCCGACCGCTGCTACGCCACCATCTACCAGGCGGTGATCGAGGATTGCAAGCAGCACGGGCAGTTCGATCCCGCGACCATGGGCAGTGTGGCCAACGTGGGGCTCATGGCCAAGAAGGCGGAAGAGTACGGCTCCCACGACAAGACGTTCACCGCGCCCGGTGAGGGAGTGATCCGCGTGGTCGACGCCGGCGGCGCGACATTACTCGAGCAGAGCGTGGAGTCCGGCGACATCTTCAGAATGTGCCAGGCCAAGGACGAAGCCATCCGCGACTGGGTGAAGCTGGGTGTGACGCGCGCGCGCGCCACCGGCGCTCCCGCGATCTTCTGGCTCGACCCGGGTCGCGGCCACGACGCGCAGATCATCCAGAAGGTGGAAACATATCTGCCCGATCACGACACCGATGGCCTCGAGATCAAAATCATGAAGCCGGTGGACGCGATGAAGTTTTCCCTCGAGCGCATCCGCCGCGGCGAAGACACCATTTCCATCACCGGCAACGTGCTCCGTGACTACCTCACCGACCTCTTTCCGATCCTCGAACTGGGCACGAGTGCCCGCATGCTCTCTATCGTACCGCTCCTCAGGGGAGGGGGACTGTTCGAGACCGGAGCCGGTGGTTCGGCGCCCAAGCACGTACAGCAGTTCCTGGCCGAGGGTCACCTCCGCTGGGATTCGCTAGGCGAGTACTGCGCGCTCGTGCCTGCGCTGGAGATGCTCGCCCGCGGCGGGAAGACCGGCAGCGCCCGGGCGGCGCTACTCGCCGTGACTCTCGACGAGGCCATCGGCCAGTACCTCGAAGACGCCCGCTACCCCTCGCGCAAGGTGAACGAAATCGACAACCGCGGCTCCACCTATTATCTCGCGCTGGCGTGGGCGCGTTCGCTCGCCGCGCAGGACGAAGACGCCGAGCTCAAGGCGCGTTTTGCGCCCGTGGCGGCGGCGTTGGCGGAGAACGAGGGCAGGATCATCGAAGAGATGCTGGCGGCGCAGGGGGACGCACCCGACATCGGAGGCTATTATCGCCCGGACGATACGAAGTGCGCCGCGGCGATGCGCCCCAGCGCCACACTGAACGCGATCATCGACGGGATGTAATCCCGTCACGAAAACGGGGAGCCGGTCCTTTTGCAAGTTGAAAACCCTCTCCTCCGGATCATCGACCAGCAAGGCTTCGTCGTGCTCGACGGCGGACTGGCCACGACACTCGAGGCGCGAGGATACGACCTCAACGACGATCTGTGGTCGGCCCGCGTTCTGCTGGAGAAACCGGATGCCATCCGGCAGGTGCACCGGGACTTCCTCGACGCCGGCGCCGACTGCATTGTCACGGCGAGTTACCAGGCCAGCCTGACAGGTTTCGCCCGGCGCGGACTCGACGCGGACGAGGGTGAGGCCCTGATACGCGCCTCGGTGGATCTCGCTCTGGAGGCGCGGCAAAACTTCCTGGATGAAAATGATGATTCAACCGTGCGTGCGCGGCCGCTGGTTGCGGCGAGCGTCGGGCCGTACGGGGCATTTCTGGCCGACGGTTCCGAGTACACCGGTCAATACGACCTCGACAACGCGGGCCTGCTCGAGTTCCACCGTGAGCGCTGGCGGATACTGGCCGACTCCCCCGCGGATCTGCTGGCCTGCGAGACGATACCGTCGCTCCGCGAAACTTCCGTCCTGCTCTCCCTGCTCGCAGACACGCCCGGTCGCCGGGCGTGGTTTAGTTTCAGCTGCCGTGACGGCCTGCGCCTGAACGACGGCAATCGTTTCACGGACGCCGTCCGGCTGTGTGCCGATGTCCCACAGGTGGCCGCCGTCGGCGTCAACTGCACGGCGCCGCGATACATCCCGTCGCTGATAGCCGAGGCGCGGCGGGTGACGGCCCTGCCGCTCATCGCCTATCCCAACCTCGGCGAAAAATACGATGCCGCCACGAAGTCGTGGGGTGGCGCCCCTCAGACCGCCGGCTGGTTGGAGTCCGTGCCCTTGTGGCTGGCCGCCGGCGCGCAGGGCATCGGCGGGTGCTGCCGGGTCGGCCCCCGGGAGATCGCGGAGATCCGCCGCCTGTTGGCCGACACCCTGGGCAAGTGACGCCGATGTGGTACCGGAGAGTCATTCCGGATCCCACCCGCGCAGCCACCACCCGGTACATCTGGCAAGCTGTTTCTGTCTGGACCGTTAACAGTTGCTGGATCTCGTCTCCCGGCATAGGCTATAAGCCATAAACAAAACCCACTGGAGATGACGACCGATGAGATCAGCGTCCATAAAACTCATTGCTATTGTTTCAGTTACGGTGATCGGATGTATCAATGCCGGGACTCTCGGCGAGATGCTCGGGGACGACGGTGCGCTGGATGAGGCGACCGTCGTGGCGGGTCTCAAGGAGGCGCTTCTTATCGGAACGGAGCGATCGACGGCGTTGACGTCGAAGCTCGATGGTTTCTACAGGAACGCGCTGATCCGCATCGCAATGCCGGAACAGTATGACGACGTGGCGGAGACGCTCAGGAAATTTGGTATGGGCTCCTATGTCGACGATTTCGAACGCAGCATGAACCGCGCGGCCGAGCGCGCGTCGGGTGAGGCGGTCGACGTGTTCTGGTCGGCGATATCGCAGATGAGCATACCGGACGCGTTCGGGATCCTGTACGGCGGCGAGACCGCCGCCACGGATTACTTCCGCCGGACGACCACGGTGTCGCTCACGGCGCGCTTCCAGCCGATCGTCATCGCGAGTATGGAAGAGGTCGGTGTTTACAACATCTACAACGACCTGGTGGCGAAGTACAACCTGCTGCCGATCGACAAGCCGGAAGCCGTCGACATCGACGACTACGTGACGGCGCGAACGATCGATGGCATTTTTCCCGTGCTCGAAGGGGAAGAGAAGCGGATCCGCGAAGACCCGGCCGCACGTACGACCGAACTCCTGCAGAAAGTATTCGGAGAGTCGGCGGAAGTGCGATAACGAGACCTGTAAACTATAATCGAAGAGGAGTCACAATGGCGCGTGCCTACTCAGCTGTATCGGGAATCGCGATCCTGCTGCTCGCAATGAACATCGCCGGGGCCTCACAGGCCCAGGTCGATCCTGATTTCGTCGACGACACCCGAACCTACCTCGAACGGCTCGAGAAGCTGGGGTTCGCGGGGTCGATTATGGTCATCGCCGGGGGTGAAGTGATTGTAGCCGAAGGATATGGCGACGCAAAACGCGATCCGTCCGTCCGTTGGACTCCAGGAACGGTGTCGACCATCGGGTCCATCACCAAGCAGTTCACCGCAGCCGCCATCATGCGGCTGCAGGAAGAGGGCAAGCTCAGCGTCGACGACACACTCGGCCAGCACTTCGACGGCGTCCCGCCCGACAAGGCCGGCATTACCGTGCACCAGCTGTTGTCGCACAGCAGCGGCATTTCCGACCTGCCCGACGTCGATGATTTCGACGAGAACACCCGCGACGAGTACGTGCGCATGATCCTCGATGCGCCGCTCGGCGCCGAACCGGGAACGCACTACGAATACGCCAACGCGAACTTCAGCCTCCTGGGCGCCATCATCGAACAGACCACCGGCGCCAGCTACGAGGAGGCCATGCGCGATCTCATTTTCGAACCGGCCGGCCTGAAATTGACGGGCTACACTTTGCCCGACTACAGCGGCGAGACGATCGCCGATGGCTATGAAGGTGACGAACGGTGGGGCACGGTGCTCGAGCGGCCGATGGCCGCCGACGGCCCCTACTGGGCGCTGCGCGCGAACGGGGGCATCTACTCCACCGCCGAAGAGATGGTGCGGTGGGGACAAGCGCTGTTGAACGAAGAGGTCCTCAGCCGCGAGTCTCGCGACGCGATGTGGTCGAAGCATATCGACGAGAGCAACCGCGGCGAGGGCGAATCGT
Organism: uncultured bacterium; assembly: GCA_965372695.1. GTDB lineage: Bacteria > Krumholzibacteriota > Krumholzibacteriia > WVZY01 > JAKEHA01 > CBDUWU01. The sequence continues at coordinate 11,681 of CBDVDJ010000001.1, read as the reverse complement.
TCTACGGTTACGGCTGGGTGGTCATGGAACCTGTACCGGGCGTCGAGGTCATTACCCACAACGGTGGCAACGGCATCCTCTTTGCCGACATGATGATCATCCCGTTGGCCGGTGTCATCGCATTCGTCCAGACCAATGTGATCTCCACGTTTCGTCCCGCGAACCAACTGCTCGAACAGGTCCTGCGGAGGATGCGTGGAGAACTCTATCCCAAAGTCCCTGTGGTGGTCGAAGTGGACGCCGCGGGCCTGCAGAAGTGGATCGGAACATACAAACTCGACGGGGGCGACCGCATGGAGGTCACCGTCGACGGCGAGGCACTTCGCATCACTCCGCACGGCTGGACGGCGTTCGCCGCCGTCCATTCCGTGCGGGAGCAGGATACGGCTCCGCTATTGAAACTGAGCGCCGAGGTAGATCGTATCGTGGGCGCGTATTTCGCGGGCGACTTTCAACCGATTCACGACGCGTACCGCGGGCAGGTGACGCTCGAGCGGTTGAAGGAGATGCACGAAAGCCGGCAGGCCCAGCGCGTCGCCGAGTACGGTGCGTTTCAGGGTTACGAGGTGCTCGGAACAGGGACAGGCGAAGAGTACCATTTCACACTCGTGCGGTTTCGTTACGAACGCGAACCGATCCTGCGGACATACGTGTGGTCACGCGGTGACGAAACCAACCTTCTCGGTATTACCACCCGGCACATGGATCCTGCATGCCGCTTCTATCCGGTCGAGGGTGGGGGCTTCCAGTCGTGGGATCCGTCGACCGGCGCGTCGGTTCGGGGGAGATTTGGCGAGGACTCGACCGGTGCGATCTTCGTAATGATGCGGGCGTCCGGCGTGGTGGCGGCTCAGCGCCCGCGATGACCGCGTGGAGCAGTACCCTTCATAGATACGACGGCGTTCGAAGACTTCTGAGAGAAGGGCCGATGATCAGACTGGAGAAACGACCGTCCGTATGCTACACTCAGCCATCAGGCGAATGAGCCTGGTGTGCCCGCCCATCCCCTGAATCCCACATCGAACCGCCAGGTAGCTCCCTGATTACCCCCCCCTCGGGTTATTACCCGATCCGAAAGCTCTACGACCCGACGGGAGACACGCTGCAAGCAAAGGAGCCCACTCATGCGTGTTCTGACGACCCTTCTACTCATCGCGTTATCTATCATCGCCGCCACGGTGATTTTCTCCAAAGAATCACAGAAACAATTATTCGATCCGATTCTGCTGGCGCCACCGGCCGGTGGGCGCTCGGCTCTGGATCGAAATTCAGATGATCCGCTCGAAGCGGTCTCTTCGTTGCCCCCGGGGACGAGCCTCCGATGGTATGGCTTCTATGATCCCTTTTCGGGCGCCGCGGTAGAGGGTGACATGTGGACCTTCGACCACGGCGCGCTCGACCCGCTCGAAGGCTGGACGACCAACGACTCCACAGAAAACGACTTCGTGGCCTGGAGACGGATCACACCCGGCATCTGGAGTGGGCATGGCAACATACCCTCCGCGCCGATTAGTGCGGGTACTGGCAGTGTCTGGATGGGATTTTTCGAGGATGAGGCGGCTCACGTGGGTTTCGAAGCTGGATTGGGCTACGGCAATGGCTGGTGTCAACAGATGCGGACCCCCGGATTCGTATCGGGAAGTGGATCGGCGACATTGTCCTTCGATTACTTCTACGACATGGAATTGTTCTTTGACACCCTGCACGTTATTCTGGAACAGGGGGGTAGTCGGACTCCGATTGCGGCCTTCAGTGGGAAGTCGGGCAGTCCTGGTTCGCCGGTGCACTTCTCGCAGTCGATGTCGCCGGTGGTACTCGACACGTTCAATATTCTGTTCGAATTCAGAACCGACATGAGCTACTCGGATCAGGATTCTCTTTATACCACCGACCTGAGCGCGTTCGGAATGGACAATGTCGATCTTCAGGGCTCATCACTCACTACTGCCGGCCCGTCTCCGCCGTATGACTTCGAGGCGGACATGTCGGGGTTTATTGCCAATGCGTGCGAAGGAGTGGGGACATTTCTGGGTGTGAATGATATAGCGTTCTATTCCCTTGCTTCTCCGGGCTGTGGAATGTCAGGAAATGTTATCGAGCTTCACGACGCGTCCTACCAACACCCCGGGAGACAGGAGGAGATGATCCGGTCTCCGTCTGTACCACTACCGCAGGCTGGAGGGCCGTTCAACGTCTTTGCGGATTACGACGCTTTCGGTGATCTTGACCTCTCCGCCATCACTCCATGGAACAACGCGTGGAGCTATTATCCCTGGGTGTGTCCGGTGTGCGCGGACAGCACCTGGTCCCCGCCGGAAGGAATGGGCACCAACTATGTCGGTACGACGGATCCCCCGTGCTTCAGATTCCGTTCGTTTGCCACCGACACGGCCAGCGGCCAGAGTGTCTGGGGCTCCGGCAAGCTCGTGCCCGACGACGCCGATTCAGTCCGGTTTTTCCTCCACATTTCCAACTGGACGAACAACGTTGCCGCCGTGCCGGCGCCGCTCTTCGACAACATCCGTGTGGGCGTGAGCAACCGGGCAACGATGCTGCATGTTCCCAGTCCAACTTACACGACGATACAGTCGGCCATCAATGTCGCGGATGAGGGAGATACTGTCCTGGTCCGGAGTGGTGTGTATACGGGAGCCGGCAACAAGGATCTGTACTTCACCGGCCTGAATATCGTGCTGATGTCGGAAGATGGGCCGGAGGCGACGGTTATCGACTGTGAGGGAATGGGACGCGCTATGGAGATCCTCACGGCGCAGGACACGTCAACGATGGTGATCGGGTTTACCTTTAGAAACGGAGACGGGGCCGGAGCGGACGGTGGTGGCGTCTATGTCGATGCTCCTGTTATCTTCGCCGACTGTGTATTCGACAGCAACTCGACGAATATGATTGGCGGAGGTGCAAGCGTCTTCGGATCCGCCCGTTTTCTCGGGTGCCGTTTCATGCATAACTCGTCATCCGACCAGGGTGGGGGAGTTTCCGTCATGTGGGGCGATCCTGTGTTTGTAGATTGTTACTTCGAGAAGAACGACGCCGCGGTGACCGGCGGCGGGGTCGCGGTGGGCGGCGGGAATCCGCAGTTCTTCAACTGCTATGTCGACAGTAATACAACGCCCATTGACGGGGGTGGGGTTTACATCAATGGAGGCACGCCGATATTCGAGGGCTGCCACATTCGTGGAAACGACGCGCTGTTGAACGGCGGGGGCGTCTTTGCCATCGGCACCGCCGGGGCGTTTTTCGGGTGCGAAATCTCGTTTAACACGACGTTTCAATACGGCGCTGGCGTTATGAACTACGGAGACATCGAGCTCCACGGTTGCGACATCCTGGAGAACAACTCTGTTGATGCCGGTGGCGGCGTGTATATTGCGGGTGGCAGTCCCATGTTCGACGCGTGCCAGATACGGGGGAACTTCTCGTTCGACGACGGAGGTGGTGTCGTGGTGACGGGCAGCAGTGCGGCGACTTTCTCCGGGTGCTTGATAGGTGGCAACGATGCTTTGTTGAATGGAGGTGGTATCTTCGTCTACTCCGCCGATCCTTTGTTCTTCGAATGCGAAATATCCGGAAATGAGACAATGAGCAACGGCACATGGGGTGGTGGCGTTATGGCGACCAGTGGATCCTTCATCCAGTGCGATATCGTCAACAACGTATCGAACGCGAATGGTGGGGGAATATCTGTTCCCTTTGGCGCCCCCTCGTTCCAGGACTGTCTGATCGCGGGAAATGACGCGGCGGAAGGCGGCGGTGGTATCGCGGTCTCGGATACGTCTGCGCCCGATTTCGTGCGCTGTGTCATCACCGGTAACCGTGCACAATATGAGGGTGGTGGTGTCCTTGTGGAAATGGAGAGTGCCGCCCCGCCGGGTTTTACCGGTTGTACGATCGCGGATAACTACGCGGGAGGAGGTGGTGGCGGCGGATTGCGCGTCGTGAACGACGTGGTAACGCCGCTTACGCTCGAATTATCACGAACAATCGTGTGGGGGAACTGCAGCGCCGGCCCGGGCGCGCAGGTGTTCGTGACATCCAACCCGCCCGACGGTGGTGTGGCGTTCATTTGCTCCGACGTGGACAGCACAGGTATGGACAGCGATGCCAACGGGGTCATCCTGTATGTTACCGATAACATTTTTGAGAATCCCTGGCTGTGTCAACCGGTCGATTGCAGCCTCGCGCCGAACGTCGCCGGCGATTATACGTTGCGCAACGCGTCGCCTTGCCTGGCGTCAAAGAGTCCCTGTTCGCAACTCATCGGCGCTCTCGACGGTGGATGCGCGGCGACCGGCGTCGGTGGCGACGAAGTCGCTTCGCTGCCGACGGAATATAGTCTGCTGCAGAACGCGCCAAATCCCTTCAACCCGGTCACGCGGATCGCTTTCGAAATACCCCGGTCAGGGCTGGTGCAGCTTAGTGTTTACAACGTGACAGGCACACTGATTCGCACGCTCGTGAACGAAACGCTTCCGCGGGCGAAGCATACAGTGCTGTGGGACGGAAGCGATGAGAGTGGAAGGAGTGTGGCGTCCGGAGTCTACTTCTACCGGCTCGAGACTGCGGGGTTTGCCGAGACAAAGAAAATGATGTTATTGAAGTAGCGCCCGCCGGCCGAAACGGCGCTCACAGAGACATCACCAGACGGAGGCCTCGGTCGACCTCGTTTCGTTGTGCTCGTGGAAGCCTGGCCACGCATTCGGTCAGAAAGGCCTTGTCGAGTGTGACGATTTGCGAAACGTTCACGACGGAACGTTTCGGCAAACCGCTCTGTTTCTTCGTCAACGGGACATTGCCCGGTGCTTTTCCCAGAAGCAGGTTCGAGGTGATCACGGCTACCACCACGGTTCGGATGCGGCTATCGTTGAACGCGTTGGATTGCACGACGAGTACGGGCCGGCGAAAGCCCGGCTCTGACCCTCGCGGGAAGGGAAGCGTGGCCCACCAGATTTCTCCGCGCTGCATCTACCAGTCGTCCTCCGGTATAGACATTTCCTGCGCGAATTCGATGGCGGCATCGAGTCTCGATTCCTCCGGCGAATCAGCATAAACCGTGTCGAGTGTTTCTCGTATGACGGCGTGACTCCGGGACTCGAGGAAGTACCGGAGGGCCCTCTGGTAGAGCTCGCTTCTCGTGATACCCAGCCGGCGCGCAAGGCGTTCCGCGGAGTCGAAGACGGGATCCGGGATGGAAACAGCAGTTTTCATACTATTAGTATAACCAATAGTTATACTCTGTCAATAGCCCTGATCAAACTCCGCCGGTTCCTGTTACAATAGCAACGGAACAAAAATTCCCCGTGGACTGACACCCTCGATGCGGCACGCCGGCCATTGAAAGGGAGACGATGATAGGACAGACCATATCCCACTACCGGATCCTCGAGAAAATCGGCGAGGGTGGGATGGGTGTGGTTTACAAGGCCGAGGACACCCGGCTCGAACGCACCGTCGCCCTCAAATTCCTTCCTACCTCGATCGGCGACGACACGGCGGGCAAGCGCTTCGTTCAGGAAGCGCGGACGGCCTCATCCCTCGAACACCCCAACATCTGCACGATTCACGAGATCGACAAAACACCCGACGGACGGATGTTCATCGTAATGCCGTGTTACGAAGGGGAGTCGCTGCAAGCCCGGATCGAGCGGGGAGCAATTGAACTCGACGAGGCGATGTCGCTGTCGATCCAGGTGTGCTCCGGTCTTTCCAAAGCCCACGACAAGGGGATCGTCCACCGGGATATAAAGCCAGCGAACATAATCGTGACGAGTGACGGGCTCGTGACAATTGTCGATTTTGGCCTCGCCAAGCTGAGCGGCGGCTCAAAACTGACGAGGACGGGGACAACGCTTGGGACGGTGGTTTATATGTCTCCCGAACAGCTCAAGAGCGAGGACGTCGATGAGCGGTCGGATCTCTGGGCCGTCGGCGTCGTGCTGTACGAAATGATTACGGGCGAGACACCGTTCAGAGGCGATCACGAGCCGGCCCTGATCTACTCGATCATGAACGAAGATCCGAAGCCGGTCAGGAATACACGTTCTGACGTTTCCGCCGACATGGAACGGCTCATCGACAAAGTGCTGTCAAAGGATCCGAATGAACGGTACCAGACATCGGCGGAACTGATCGATGCGCTGGAATCGGTGAGGGCTCGGGCCACGAGGGAGACCGCGATTGCAGGCTCGGAAGACACAAATCCGCTCCCCTCGATAGCCGTTCTGCCATTTGCCAATATGAGTCCGGACCCGGAGAACGCTTACTTCGCCGACGGTCTCGCGGAAGAATTGATCAATGCGTTGACGCACCTCGATGGGCTGCGGGTCGCCGCGCGGACGTCGGCGTTTCGATTCCGGGGAGGCGATATCGATATCCGGGAAATCGGCCGGAAGCTCAACGTCGGTACCATTCTGGAAGGGAGCGTCCGCAAGGCGGGAACGCGTCTTCGTGTCACGGCACAACTCATCAATATCGCGGACGGTTACCATCTGTGGTCCGAGCGGTATGACCGCGAAATGGAGGACATTTTTGCGATCCAGGATGAGATCACTGCCGCGATCGTCGAGCAACTGAAGGTCAGACTCGTGGGGGGGGACACCGCTCCGCGTGTCAAGCGCTACACGGAAAACCTCGATGCCTACAGTTCGTATCTCAAGGCCCAGCACCACCTGTTCACGTTCACACCGGAAGGGTGGCACAAGAGTTTCGAGCTCTACCAGGAAGCCGTCCAGCTGGATTCGTCTTTCGCCCTGCCCTACGTATCCCTGTCCCAGATTTACCAGAGCCAGTGTTTCTGGGGTGACAGCGCGCCGAAAGACGCGATGCCGAAGTCACGCGCCGCCGCCGAAAAGGCGCTCGAGCTCGACGCTGAGATTGCCATCGCCCGCGCCGTCATGGCGGTCATCTACTGGGTGTACGACTGGGATGCCGAACGAGCAGAGCAGGAGTTCAAAAGGGCCTTCGAGCTGGAGCCCACCGAACCGTTCAATCACGTCAATTATTCATTGTTTCTCGCTGCCCGGGGAAATTACGATGAAGCTCTCTCGGAATCGCGAATTGCACAGAAACTCGACCCACTGTCCAGTGTCATCTCCGCCTGGACGGCGATCCCACACGCGGTGGCGGGACTGTATGACGACGCGATTGATTGTCTGCAGAACGCGATCTCGCTGAATCCGAATGACTGGCAGCCGTATATCCACATGTCGGAGACGTACCTGCATTTGTCGCGGATCGATGACGCCAGAGCAGCGTGTGTCAAGGCGGTGGAACTGAGCCGTGGCGCATCGATCGCACTGACGATGACGGCGGTGGTGGAGTGCCTGTCCGGGGAAACGAAGAAAAGCGACGAACTGCTCGATAAACTCACTCAGCGATCGAAGCGGGTGTACGTGGCGCCGAGCTTCTTTTCCGCTATCCACACGGCGCGGGGGGAACGAGAAATCGCGTTGAAACATCTCGAGGAGGCCGTCCGGGTGCGCGACTCGTGGCTGGTGCTCGCGGATATCAGGCCCGGGCAAATCCGCCCGACGGGGCCTGATGTCGACGCCATTCTGGCCCCGGTCCGGTAGTCATCCGGGGCTCTGATTCGGGCGCTGGTGAATATATCCACATAACTGTTTTGTTGTTAAAGGCTTGCGCGACAATTAGGGTTTGCTAATATTATACAATGTTCCCCGCCTACTATTCCGCGATTTCCTCGCGGGCCCGGGGAACATTTTAATTGGCCAGCCCCTTTTTCCTGGCAAAGGCCGGGATAGATTTCGACAACTGACGGAGTCGCGTTGCAGCGACTCCCCTGGGAGATAAACGATGAAATTCGCAAAGACCTTCGCCGCAGTACTACTGTTGGCGGTTTTGGCCGCAGTATCAGGTTCCGTTGTCCAGAACACCTATGCTGGCGAGGCGACCGATGCAAAGGCGGCGCCCAGCGCCGATGAGCAGGTTGCTGCTCTCGAGACGATGTGCTCCGAGAACGCCGACGCGATGGCCGCACGCCAGACGGAGAAGGCGCTCTACGAGCGCCTGGGCGGCGATGAAAAAATCCATGAGATCATAGGCGAGGTAGTCCGGCTGCACCTGGAGAACTCCGAGATCGCCTATCTTCTCGACGGCGTCGACACTGACCAGTTAGTAAATGGTGTGGCGCTGTTCATCATATCTGGAACCGGCGGCCCCTCCGTGTACGAGGGACCCAGTCTTACGGCGTCACACGCCCACATGAAGCTCACGAACGCGGACTTCATGGCCGCGGGCGGTGACATTGTGCAGGCGATGAAAAACCTGGAATACGGCGAGAACGAAATCAACGAGTTGGTCTGCGCCTTTGTGTCGCTGCGCGACCAGGTCGTGGTGACCCCGGACGGCGGGGAGACGGCTGCAAAGTACTAAAGCGGCCGGTCGGTCGGCCGGACGTAATGGCTGCTAAACTGTTTTGTGGCCGGCCAGTCAGCTGTTCCCGAATTGGTCGGCCAGGCCCAGGAGCACCGACGCCACGGCCTCCTTGTGCTGGATCATGAGCAGGCGTGCCGGATGACCCGGACCGAACAGCGGTTCACCGAGTCCGGCAGCGTCGACGTCGAGACGGATGGCGAGCACGCGGGGGCCGTGTCGTTTCAGGAGCTTTTCGACCTGGCGGTAAAAGCCGTCGGAGCCGTCGCCGGCGAGCAACAACAGGCGAGAGACGCGGCCGCCGCGCGGGGTGCCGCTTTTTTCGTCCGCCATGCGCAGACCTCGCTCTTCGGCGGCGAGGGTTCGTTCGGCGGTCTCCAGCCCGCGAACGACGCGACCGGCCCGGTGCGCGTAGAACAACACGCTCTCGATACCTTCGAGTCGAACCAGGGGCACGGATATCTCACTGCTGGTACGGATGGGTTGGGCGCGCTCGATCAGGCCCTGAAGCAGAGCCGGTCCGCGCGGGTCGGACTCCACGAGCCTGGGGAGTCGAAGCGATTCTATGCTCATTGGTATTCCCGGTTGAGTGCCAGACTATTCGAACCGTCACGAGCTTACCACATCGGCGGTGGAAGAACAGGATTGTCGATTATTCCGGCTGATCTTTGTTACGATGGTGTTGATTGGCCGATCAAGGGTAATCTACTATTGAAGTGATCCTGGTACGCCGACGAGTCCCGAGCGAAACTGGAAGGAGCCGCTAGACCATGAACCAGAAACTCCTGGTGGTCTTCATATTTGTAACGGCTGCAATCTGTCTCCAGACCGTGGCCACAGCGGCGGAAGTCCCCCCGGGCTATGACCGCAGTGTCCGTCCGGATCCCGAGGGTACGCCGACTTCGGTCGAGGTCGGCGTGTTCATCCTGGATGTGACCGAGATCAATGATATCGAGCAGTCATTCACCGCGGGATTGTACTTCGATGTCAGCTATCACGATCCCCGTCTGGCCGACCCTTCTGCGCCCGGGATTCGGACCTTCGGCCTCGATGATATCTGGTGGCCGGACCTGGGTATCGTGAACCGCCGCGACATCGAGTTGATCTTTCCGCACGTACTTAAAGTGGATCGGGAGGGCAACGTCCACTACATCCAGCGCGCGTTCGGGGACTTCTCGGCGCGTCTCGACCTGCGGAAATTCCCGTTCGACGCTCAACGACTCCCGATCGAGATTGTTTCGTTTTCATTCGGACCGGAGGTCCTTGACCTGGTTCTGGACACAGAGAGGTCGGGCCGTCTCGAATCGTTGTCACTGTCGGGGTGGACGGTTTTGACGGGTGGGGTCGACACGCTTCCCAAACGCGGAGACGCCCTGAAGCATGAGCAGTTGGTTTTCCACATCGACGTCGTCCGCAAGGTCCCGTTTTATCGGTGGAGCATACTGGTTCCGCTTTGCCTGATCGTGCTCATGGCCTGGTGCGTGTTCTGGATCGACCCGCAGTTCCTCCCGTCGCAGATCGGACTTTCGACCGCCTCGGTGTTTTCGCTGATCGCATTCCGGTTCAGCCTGCGCGCGTTACTCCCCAAACTCGACTACCTGACCTATCTGGACGAGTTTGTGTTTGCCTCCACCGTGCTGGTGTTTCTCGCCCTGGGGCAGGCGATCGCGACGGGGCGCCTGGCCAAGATGGGACACGAATCCCTGGCTCACCGTATCGATGTCTGGACGCGGAGCATCTACCTGGTTGTGTTCGTCGCGCTTGCTCTGGCCACCCTGAGATTCAACTTCTAGAAGCCGCGTCGGTCCAGTGCGTCAATCCACTTCGATGAGACCCTCGGCGACCATCACGCAGGCTCCGCCGATTGTCGTCGTGACGACGCTCCCGTTTTCCTTTTCCGCCCCGGCGTTCAGGACGCTGGGACGCCCCATCTCCACTCCCTGGGCGATGTGCCACTGGTAAAGGCCGTCCGGCTCCTCATCATAGTGGCTGAGAATGCCGGCCAGGGCGCAGTTCGCGCTGCCCGTCGCGGGATCCTCGGGCACGCCGTTGAGGGGAGCGAAGACGCGGGCGCGGATATCGAAATCGTCACCGCTGTGAACGTAGAGGTGGATGTCCGCCGTCAATCCTCTCGCCGCCAGGGAACGCAGTTTCTTCATGTTGATTTCGGCGCGCTTCAGCGCGTTGCGGTTCTTCAGCTCGGCGAACAGAAAGGGTAGTCCGACGGACGCCTCGCGGGGAGGATGGTTTATGGTGACGATGTCGGCCGGGTCGAGCGAAACTGCCGCCGCAAGTATCTGCGGCGCTACGGTCGCTCCGAGCGAGAGTTTTTTGGGCGCCGCCAGCCTGCACGTGAACGGTTTGTCCCCGAACCTCGAGATCGACAAGGGAACGACGCCCGAGATTCCCTCGAAGTAGACCTGGATCGTCGAACCGATCTCGCCAAATTCACCCGCCGTCGCCAGGGCGAAGGCAGTTCCGATATGGGGATGTCCGGCGAAGGGGACTTCGGTGGTTGGTGTGAAGATACGGACCTTGCGGTGGTGTCCGGCTTCCGAAGGGAACACGAACGTGGTTTCGGTCAGGTTGAACTCCCGGGCGATCGCCTGCATCTGCCCGTCGCTCAGCCCTTCGGCCTCCGGCAGGATGGCGAGCTGATTGCCGCCGAAGCGTGTGTCGGTGAACGTGTCACAGAGTAAGTAGCGGTAACGCATGGCAGGAACGTTCTCCTGACGGTCCGGGGTGCCGCGAGTCCAGAGCAAGCCTATCACCAGGCGCCGCGATTGACAAGCCGCTCCGCAACGATCTTCCACGTCTCCCGTGTTCCTGTTACAATCTCCGGCGGCCACGATTGGTCTCGAGTACGCGCGGCAGTTCTCACCGTGGTGGGCGCTTGCGGTTTATACGGAGTTGGTCAGCAGCTCGCTCGAACGTGACATCATCGTGGCTGTTGGAGGCATTTTCTATCCGGTCCGCCGTTTGGGTCTTGTGTTAGCGGGAGGTGTCGAGTCGGTCGCCAAAGAAGTCGAACACAACGGCGAAATAGTGTCCGAGGATGAAAACGGATTTCTGCTGCGGATGGGCGCCGGCTACGGCTTTCGTGTGACACCCCAGGCCAGTCTGGGCCGATCGTGCTCGTGGACAATGTGGGCGACCGCTGGACCGTCGTCTATGCCCTCGCAATGGTCGTGGGCTTCTGACTGTCTCCACGGTGAAGCGCCCGCACGATGTGGAAATCGAGGGCAGACGCTTCCGCTAATAGGCCATTCTAT